>RFVE01000332.1 GCA_009922585.1 Planctomycetia bacterium | reverse complement strand
ACGCGTCAGCCTGCCACCCGAACATGACCCATGCTCAGCCTGCAAGTCCCCACAGCCGACCGCTGGTTCACCCAAGTTGATACCGGTCTGGAAGAGATCCTGATCGACCATGCCCACTGCGAGAAAAAAGCGGCCGGCGTGGCGATGAACCTGTTGTTCGCCTACGTCGACAACACGAACCTCGCCCGGGCAATGACCGAAATTGTGAATGAAGAGCTGGAGCACTTCCGGCTGGTGCTCGACCTCCTTGAGCGACGGGGCATCCAGTTTCGCAAACTCGCGCCGAGCCACTACGGGCCCCGACTGCACGAGCTGATCCGCAAGGGTGAGCCTGATCGGGCGGTTGACCGACTGCTGGTGGCCGGGCTGATTGAGGCCCGCAGCTGCGAGCGGTTTTCGCTGCTGAAAGACCATGTGCAGGATGAGGAGCTGGCGGCCTTCTACGGCGGCTTGTTTGAATCAGAGGCCCGGCACCATGCCACCTATGTGCGGCTGGCCTGCGAACTGGCCCCCGAGGCCACCGTCCGCGATCGGCTGCACTGGCTGGCATCGCGGGAGGCCGAGATCATCACCGAGGGAGATCCGCGGCCGCGGATGCACAGCTGACCGCCGGCCGCTCTTCGCGAACTCGACACCTGCGAAAGTGTTGTTGAGCGTCCTGTCGATTATGCTGAGGGTATGGCAGCGACCCAGCAATTGATTCCGCCACCGGAATTGTCTCCACCCAGCATCGCCCATCTCGCGCCCGACGAACGGGCCCGCTTGTGGGCCCAAATGGTCGATGAGGGGGATTGCCTCCTGTTCGAGAGCTTTGTCCGGCGTTCCGCCGACGAGCAATCGGCCCGCGTGGCGATGCAGGAATGGCTCGAACGGCGGGACGCCGATGCGACCGCAGCCAAGATTCGGATGCTCCGATGCCGCAGTTCCGTGGACCAAGCAGATGGCCGGTGAGGGCGTTCTCGCAACCCTGCAGGCGGGCTGGAACGCCCTTGCTGAGATTGACGCGCCGAAGGCCGTGATCGGCGGGCTTGCCCTCGTCGCCTGGAAGATCGAATCGACGAACTCATCGGGGCACTGACAAACGCTGGCTTTCAGCCCCGCCATGCACCACCGCTGCGATTGATCGACGGCCAAGGCATCGTCCAATTCACATTTCTGCCGGCCGATGCCCTGATGCCGTTTCAGTTCGACCTCCTCCTTGTGAATGGCGACTTTCAAAGGACGGCGGTGACGAGGGCAGTGTCGTGGCCGCTCCGTCAAGCTGCGGCCCCTGTCCGTGTGGTCCGTCCCGATGACCTCATCGTGATCAAGCTGCTCGCGGGCCGGATCATCGACCGTGCGGACGCCGCAATGATTCTCAGAGAAAATCGCGATGAGATCGATTTCACGCGGCTCCATCACGAGGTGATCCGCCAAAGAGTCGTCGCTGAGTATCGGGAGATTTGGCGGGAGGCATTTCCCAACGAGGTGGTCCCGGATTTGGGCTGACTCAGCCACCCTCCATAGATGTCAACAGTTGCGAGCATGCCGTTGGCTGTCTTATCTTTGAAACGTTGCATTGAGCTCGGGCAAAGATTACGAGGGGCCGCTGCGGCGGTCCGCGACTCGAGTGAACTCGATGCGGCCGGTCTGTGAACTGCCCCCGGAGGCCACCGTCCGCGATCGGCTGCACTGGCTGGCATCACGCGAGGCTGAGATCATCACCGAGGGAGATCCGCGGCCGCGGATGCACAGCTGACTGCCCAACGAAACCAGAAACTGTGGCCGGTCAATGAGCTAATTGCCGGCGGGGCGATTGCAGCGCTGGCAGTCTGGGCAGTGCTGTTGACCGTGCCGCTGGGCAGCCGGCTGGTGCCGCTGGGGCCGGCCGATCCAGGCGGCTGGTTTGCTGACCGGCCGCTCACCGTGGCGGAGCTGCCGCTGCTTGCCATGCTGATCATCGGCGGCGGGCTGCTGGTGAGTGACCTGCTCGGCAAGCTGGTGCAGGGCACCTTTGGCTCGGACCTGCTGGCCGGTGTCGCCATCGTAACCAGCCTGCTGCTGGGGGAGTATGTCGCCGGCGTGCTCGTGGTGCTGATGCTCTCCGGTGGTGAGGCCCTTGAAAGCCGGGCGGTGAGCCGGGCCGGCGATGTACTCAACGCCCTCGCCCGGCGGATGCCGACCGTCGCCCACCGCCGGCTGGAAGGCCGACTCACCGATGTGCCGCTGGCCGAACTGGCCGTCGGAAACACGATCGTGGTGCTGCCCCATGAGATCTGCCCGGTCGACGGCACGGTGGTCTCTGGCCGCGGGGTGATGGATGAAAGCTATCTGACGGGTGAGCCCTACCGGATGCGAAAGGCGGCGGGTTCGACGGTTTTTTCCGGGGCAATCAATGGTGAGTCGGCCCTTGAGATCCGGGCCGACCGGGTCGGCGAAGACAGCCGCTATGCCAAGATCATGCAGGTGCTGCGGGA
>RFVE01000331.1 GCA_009922585.1 Planctomycetia bacterium | reverse complement strand
TGGCGGGAGGATCGGTCAGGGGCCCGATCATCCCATCCGGACGACAGACGACAAACAGCGAGGCCGGGATGCGGCGGCACCGAGACAGCGTGGACCGGTTCCGAAGTGAACTGCGTGCTTGCTGGCTCCTGCTGCTGACGATCGGCCTGTTCTTGGCTGGCTGCCAGCAGCGGCCGGAAGTTGTTTCGCCGCAGCAGACGACGGTTTTCACCGAGGTTCTCTGCGGCACGCCGTCAGCGTCGGCCGGCTTGGGTTTTGCCGCCACCCCCCCGCCGCAGCCGGCAGTTGCCGCTCGGCCTCACAAGGAGACCCCGACGATGACCATCAAAAACCTCTTCCGGTTTGCCCGGCTCGCCCCTGCCCGCATCCGCCGGCCGGCCCGGCCTGCCGCCCCGCTGTCGCTCGAAGGACTCGAGGAACGCCGGCTGCTGGCCGCCGACATGCTGATGCCGACCGACGGCAGCCAGCCGCTGGCGACCGACAGCCACGCCGGCCACGCAATGGACTTGTCCCAGGCACCCGTCACAATCATGCCGCTGGGGGCATCGCGGGTCGCCGGCGGGCGACCGGCCTTTGAAAGCTACCGCTACGAACTCTGGAACGACCTGACGGCACGCGGCTGGGCCGTCGACTTTATCGGCACGCAGTCGGACGACGCGGCATACCCGGAGCTGGCCAGCCGCAGCTTCGATACCGACCACGAGGGGCGATCAGGCTGGACCTCGGGCGACATTCTCGCAGACCTCGGCGGCTGGCTGGCGGAGACCGGCTCGCCCGACATCGTGCTGGTGAGTTCCCCCGGCGGCAATGATCTCCTCGAGGGCCTCGACTACGGCCAGACGCTCGCAAACATCAACGGCATCATCGATCTGCTGCAGCAGGACAACCCCGGCGTCACGGTCATCATCGAGCAGCCGGCCCCGGGCCGCAGCGACTTCATGACCGCAGAGCTCACCGCTGCCTTCGCCCAGCTTCGGGACGATGTGGCCGGGATTGCCGCGAGCCAATCGACTGCAGACTCCCAGGTTGTTGCCGTCGATATGAGCGTCGGTTTTACCGACGCGATGCTTGCCGACGACATCCACTACAACCAGGCCGGGGCTGAGTTTGTGGCGGCCCGCTACACCGCCGCGCTCGAGCCGTTCCTCGCCCCGCCCGCTCATGGCGACATGCCGCATGCCGGTGATCCGGCCCGGCAGGGCGAGCACATGGCAGCGATGGGGCTGGCCGACCCCGCTGCTGCGACCCACCGGGTGGTCGCCTCCGGTCCCTGGTCATCCCCGGAGACCTGGGCTGATGGGGTGCTGCCGACGGTCGGTGCCCGGGTGCTCGTGCCGGCCGGGCTGACCGTCACGGTCGATGGCGTCTTCGCGACCGAACTGAAGACCCTGCGGGTCGACGGCAGCCTGCGATTCGACCCGACGGTCAACACCGAACTGCGGGTCGATACGCTGGTCTCGGCGATGGGCAGCCTGGTCGAGATCGGCACGCCGGCACGCCCGGTGCAGGCCGACGTGACCGCGACCGTCGTCTTTGCCGACCTCGGCCCGATCGATCTCTCAGTCGATCCCGGCCAGCTGGGCCGCGGGGCGATCTTCCACGGCACCACCCGCATTCACGGGGCGGCGAAGACCTCGTTCACCAGTCTGGCCACCCCGCCGCGGGCGGGCGACACCGTGCTGGAACTGGCGGCCGCTCCGGAGGGCTGGCAGGTGGGCGACCGTCTGGTGATCGCCGGCACCCGGGCCGACGCCACCGGCGAGGAGACCGTCACCCTCACCGGCATCGCCGGGGCGACCGTCTCGTTCGACCAGCCCCTGCGGTACGACCACCTGCCACCGCGGGCCGACCTGGCGGTGCATGTCGCCAATCTCACCCGCAATGTCGTCTTCACGTCGGAGAACCCGGCCCTCGACCGGCGGGGCCATGTGATGTTCATGCACAATCCCGACGTGCAGGTGGCCAACGCCGCCTTCAACGATCTCGGCCGCACCAACAAGCTGGAGATTCTCGATCCGCCCTACTTCGACGAGGAGGGCGAGTTTGTCGAGGGCACCGGCCGCAACGCCACCGGCCGCTACTCGGTGCACTTCCACCGAACCGGTATCGATGCCAGCCGGGCCCCGGCGACCGTCACCGGCAGCGTGGTGGCCGGCAACCCCGGCTGGGGCTATGTCAACCACTCAAGCCATGTCGACTTCACCGACAACGTCGCCTACGACGTGACCGGGGCCGCCTTCAACACCGAGGCGGGCGACGAGATCGGCTCGTTCGTCGGCAACCTCGCCATCAAGATGCACGGCTCGCGAGACGAGCCGCAGGCCCGGCAGATCCACGGCGACTTCGGCCATGCCGGCGACGGCTTCTGGCTGCAGGGCCCCGGCGTGCGGGTGGAAAACAACATCGTCTCCGGGGCGACCGGCAGCGGCCTGATTCTCTACGCCGAGGCCCTCTTCGAG
>RFVE01000034.1 GCA_009922585.1 Planctomycetia bacterium | reverse complement strand
TGGTCCCATCAACAACGGCACTGTGGGCAAAGTCCGCGCCCCCCTCGTCAGCGAGAATTTGCCGCTGCCGATCATCGAGCATCGGAAAGCAGATTTCCTGCATTTTTTCCGCGCTGATCGGTGGTGCCTTCAGTGGTTGGAGCGCTCCCTTCACCCGCATGTAGGGAGGCTGCCCCGACTTGAGATGCAGGTCCGATCCATTCAGCTTGACAAGCGCCTCGAAATAGCGGTCGATCTCGAGTTTGTCCTGCTTCCCACTCGCGGAAACAACAGGCGCCGGATCTTCAGCGACAAACGCTGCCTCAGCTGTTTCAGCTCCCGATTTGGCGTCGAGCATATCTTGGTTCCACTGGCAGGTGGGCCGCCTCCTCCCCGGAAAACGGCGCTGGTTTCAGACCATCACAATAAACCATGGCGGCTCCGCCACCAAGCGAAAGCGACTCCCAGCCAACTTCCACCCAGGCTTAGACCGGCCGCACCGGTATGCCCCGGGCAGCCAGCATCGCCTTGGTTTCCGCGATGCTACAGACGCCAAAATGAAAAATGCCAGCAGCCAGCACGGCATCGGCCGCACCATATTCGATGGCATCGGCAAGATGCTCGGGGCCGCCGGCCCCACCGCTGGCAACGACGGGGATGCCGACCGCTCGGCTGACGGCGGCGGTCATTTCGAGGTCATAACCATCTCGCGTGCCGTCGCGGTCCATGCAGGTCAGGACGATCTCCCCCGCCCCGAGTGACTCAACCCTTCTCGCCCACTCAACCGCCTCAAGGCCGGTCGGCACCCGGCCGCCGTTGACAAAGACCTCCCAGAATTCACGGCCGTCTCGCACCACCCGCTTGGGATCGATATTGACCACCGTGGCGCAACTCCCCAGCCGGTCGGCGACAGCCGTAATGAGTTCGGGGGTTCTCACTGCTGCTGAATTGATGCTCACCTTCTCAGCTCCCGCATGCACCAACTCGACAGCATCGCCAAGCACGCGGATCCCACCACCAACAGTGAACGGCATAAAAATTGTCTCAGCCACTCGGCGAACCATGTCGAGCATGATTGCCCGCCCCTCGTGACTGGCAGTGATATCGAGGAAGACCAGTTCATCGGCTCCCTCAGCCTCGTACCGGGCTGCCACGGCCACCGGATCACCCGCGTCGACCAGTTCCAGGAACTTTGTCCCCTTCACGACCCGGCCCTTCTCAACATCAAGGCAGGGAATAATTCGCTTCGCAAGCATCACTTGGGCCCTCAGGTTGTCGACCCACCGATGCGGCCGTCCTCGGGACTCGAGGCGGTGGCATACCGCTTACGGGGAATGCGACCGGCCAGAAAGGCCTCGTGGCCAGCTTCACAAGCAGCCCGCATCGCCCGCGCCATTCGCAGCGGATCGGCGGCATGCGCGATTGCCGTGTTGAGCAGGACACCATCAACGCCCAGTTCCATCGCTGCTGCAACGTCACTTGCAGTGCCGACTCCGGCATCAACGATTACCGGATAGCCGGGGTCGCCGTCCTTTAGATATTCGAGACAGATTCGCAGGCTGTTGGCATTGAGAATCCCCTGGCCTGAACCAATCGGACTGCCGGCTGGCATCACGCTGGCAGCGCCGAGGTCCTTCAGTCGCTTCGCCACAACGGGATCGTCACTGGTGTAGACAAGCACCGTAAAGCCATCAGCCACCAGCCGCTCAGTTGCCGCCAGCGTGCCGACCGGATCGGGCAGCAGCGTTTTCTGATCGCCAAGCACCTCGAGTTTTACCCACTCACTCCCGGGATTACCGAGGTCACGAAGCAGTTCCCTGCCCAGCCGGGCAACCCTGACGGCATCGTCGGCAGTGAAGCAACCAGCGGTGTTGGGCAGCAGCGTGTACCGCGTGGTATCGAGATGGTCGAGGATGTTCTCGCCGGCGGCATTGAGCAGTCTTTCCCGCCGCACTGCTACTGTCACGCAGTCGGTGCCACTGGCATCCAGGCAGCGGGCCATCTCGGAATAGGTGGCGTACTTTCCGGTACCCACCACCAGCCGGCTGGCGAGTGAAAACTCTCCTATTTGGAGAGCAGCCCCCGGAATCTCTGCGACTGCTCCACCGGTTCCTGCCTGATCTTCCATCGATCGTGGTTATCTCCCTTTCGCCCGATATTTTTCAGCCGCCTCCGACCAGCGTGACTATTTCCAGCCGATCGTCTTGGTGCAAAACCCGCCCGGGCAATTCTACCCGGGGCACGACGTGTTCATTCAGCTCGACAGCTACCGGACGGCCCTCCAGGCCGAGTGAAGCAACAAGATCGTGCGCAGTGCTGCCACTCGGCAACTGATGGTCCGTGCCATTGACGGTGACAATGATCTCCCCGCCGATCGACTTACTGCTCATTGTTGTGTTCCACCCCCGCGAGGCTGGGCCACGTCCAGTGGCACAAGTGGCAGCGGTCCGATCGGACCCCCTGATTTCTGGGCGTTGTAGGGAATGCCATAGGCAACCGTCGCGCCAGAGGAACAGTCAGTCACGTAGAGCACGGAGGGTGCCAACGGCGTCCGTGAACGGCGCAGATCAGCCTGCCCAGCAATCAGCAAAAACCGCGGATCCTTCGCCTGGCCTGGCTGAAAACCGAGATCAGCCAGCACGTTATGCCGGTAGGAAACCCCAAAGGTCGATGTAGCAGGATTGAGCACGCCTCCAGAAAGATCTCCTGTCAGAAAATCGAGCAGAAAGAATCCCTCCGTCCCACCGCCAAGGCCACCCGCCAGCGTTGCCGTGCAGACAGCGAAGTTTTCGTCGGTCATGGCCGTCATTGCCTGCACCACCGGCACGAGGGGCCGGCGACTGGTATGACCGATAGACAGGCCAACACCAACGCCGCAGCAGACCGCTACCATCACGAGCCAGACCTGCGCCGGCCAGTTGCCAAGCCGATGGAGGAGGCGACTATTCAATTGCATCATTTTTTCTCCACTGCTGCGGCGGGCTTTGCGGGCTCGGCTGGTTTCTCAGCCGGCTTTGGGGCAGCTGGCTTCTCAGCTGGCTTCGCCTCAGGCTTCTTATCCGGCTTCGCGGCAGGCTGTTCCTTTGGTTTGTCCGCCGGTTTTGTTGCCGGCTCAGATTTGGGCTGCTCAGCTGCTGGTTCAGGCTTCGGCTTGGGAGGTTCTGGCAGGAGCTTGGCCGCTGGCGTCTGGACAAGCTGACCACCAGCATGGGTGCCCACAAAAAGAGTCTTGCCATCAGGAGTGAACATGACGCACCAGACACTCGACGAGGCCGGCGGCGGTCCTTCCTGCTCCCGCTTGGCGTTCACATCCCAAAGCTTGATGACTCCATCCAGGCTGCCTGTCACCAGCCGACTGCCATCGGCATTGAACGCAGCGCTGGTCACCCAGTCCTTGTGACCGGTAAACGTGCCAGCGGGCTTGGAGTCTGAACTGTTCCAAACGCGAACCGTGCGGTCGGCTCCGGCTGAGACCAGCACCGAGCCGTTGGGTGAATAGGCGACTGCCCAGATGGTGTCTTCATGCCCGGCTAGCTTGGCCTTTTCTTTGCCATCGGCCGGGTTCCAGAGTTTGACCAATTTGTCGCCACCGCCCGAGGCCAGCGTCTTTCCATCGGGGGCGAACGCGACCGCCGTCACTGGCCCTTCGTGGGCTGCCACCGTGGCGACGTCCTTGCCATCAGCTGTATTCCAGAGCACGACGGCCCCATCCTCACCGGCTGTTGCCAACCGCGAACCATCCGGTGAGAAGGCCAGCGATCGGACCCACCCCTTGTGCTTCTTGAGATCGGCCTTCAGCTTTTTGCTGGGCAAATCCCAGAGCTTGACGAGCCCGTCGTAGCCAGCAGTCGCCGCAAGCTTGCCATCCGCTGAGACCTGCACGGCCCAAACCGCGGTCGGGTGCCCCGCCAACTTGGCCAGTTGTGTGCCATCCGCCTTCCAGACAACGACATCGCCAGGCCGATAGAGCAGACTCTCGCCACCGGCCGTCACCAGTGTGCCGCCGTCGCTGGTGTAGTCAGCAGCGATGATCCAGCGGCCAAACTCATTGAGTTTTTGGGGGGCCTTGGCCTGCTCCTGCTTCTCCGCGGGCTTGTCCGGTGCGGCAGCGGCGGGTTTGTCACTACTGGCCGGCGGCGGTGCCTTGGGAGCTGCAGGTTTTTCCGGTGTTGCTGCAGGCTTGTCCTCGGCAGCGACCATGTTGGCCGTCACGCAGGTCAAAAGGATGCAACTGGAAAGCAACCACTGAAACAGGTGATTCGTCAATCGGGACTGCATGGAAAACTCCTCGACACGAGACGGGGGCGACAAAGGTCCGCAACGACAATTGGAACCGCCGATTTCGGCAATCCTTACGGCCTTTCGCAATTTTCGCTTGAGTATAGTTGGTCCGACGACCCAGTTTCCAATTACCCCTATTTCCCTCACGGCCATCCGAAGTATTGTTCCCGGGCCTTTGCCGCAGGAAAGACCTTTCATATGAATGCTCGATTAGCCGCTCGCCCCCGACATCGTACTGGAAGCAGCCAGCCTGAGGCCGTCCTCGTGGCCAGCGGTGATCTTCGCGAGGCAGCCAACCGCGTCTGCTGGCCAGCCCAGTTCGCCATGGAAAAGGAGCTCGGCGGGGCCTTTGCCGAGGCCGGTTGGGGGCTGCGGCGGGGACATGCCATCTCGAAAAAACGTGGCCACGGTTTTCTGGCCAGTGCTCGCGAGGGGCTCGAGGCATTTGAGACGATCGACCCGCGCGCACCGCTGGTGGTGGCTGAGGCGGTCTGGCAGTACTCCAATCACGTCCTGCCTGGGCTCTCCACCCACGCCGGACCGATTCTCACTGTCGCCAACTGGTCGGGCCAGTGGCCAGGCCTTGTCGGCATGCTCAACCTCAATGGGTCACTCACCAAGGCCGGGGTTTCCTACAGCACGCTCTGGGCCGATGACTTCGCAGCCCCCTCCTTCCGCCGCCACCTCGCCAGTTGGCTGTCACGGCAGCAAGTCCACCACGACACGAGCCACGTCACCCCGATCGAGGCGGTCACCATCCCGAAAAAGATTCAGCAACAGGCTGATCAACTGGCGGCCGACCTGCAGACCAAGAAGGCGTTGATGGGCGTCTTCGATGAGGGCTGCATGGGCATGTTCAACGCCATCATTCCCGACCGCCTGCTGCACCCCACCGGCGTCTACAAAGAGCGGCTCAGCCAGAGTGCCCTCTATTACGAAACCCAGCAGGTGGCAGACCGTGAAGCCCGCGAAGTCTTCAGCTGGCTCACCAAGGCGGGCATGACCTTTCACTTTGGCCGTGACGAGGCGACCACGCTGACCCGGGCCCAGGTGCTCACCCAGTGCAAGATGTACATCGCGGCTGTCAGGCTGGCCGACCGCTTTGGCTGCGACCTGATCGGCATTCAGTATCAGCAGGGGCTCAAGGACCTACTGCCGGCAAGCGACCTGGTCGAGGGCATGCTCAACGACTCAAAGCGACCGCCGGTCACTGCAGCCGACAGTTCGCGGGTACTCTACAAGGGTCGACCGCTCACCCACTTCAACGAGGTTGACGAATGCGCCGGCCTCGACGGCCTGCTGACCCAGCGGGTGCATGCGGCGCTGGGTGAACCGGTTGAGAACACCCTGCATGACATCCGCTGGGGTGACTGGGATCAGTCGGGTACCACCAGCGACTGGGTCTGGGTCTTTGAGATTTCAGGAGCGGCACCGCCCAGTCATTTTGTCGACGGCTGGGAGGGGGCCCACGGCTACCGGCAGCCCCCGATGTATTTTCGGCTCGGCGGCAGCACGCTGGCCGGGGTGAGCAAGCCGGGTGAGATTGTCTGGAGCCGCATTTGGATCGACGGCTCAGGCCCCCAAGAAAAGCTCTGCATGGATATCGGTCGGGCTGCTGCCATCGCCCTGCCCGAGGAGGAGACCCAGCGGCGGCTTGAGTCGACCACCAAGCAGTGGCCAATCATGCATGCCGTCACCTACGGCATCGACCGCGATCAGATGATGGGCAGCATTGACCAAGGCCGCCCTGGCCCAGGCCCTCGGCCTGGAGGTTTCGTTCTGTGGCACCCGCGGCTCAGGCGACACAAGGCGGGTGCGGTGGGCGTAATCCTGATGCAGGACAGCCGTCAGGCGTTTGTGGCTCCATCGGAAGTGAAAAGCCATAGAACGGCCTTGTTCGATCACCGCGATAGCCCGCACAATTCGGCTGATGTTCGCGGTAACCGTCAGGGAATGGCCTGCCGCACTACCATCAAAATTGCCTCTGGATGCCTGACTGCCGATGAAGATTCTTGTGTTTGGGGCCTCCGGCATGCTGGGCAATGCGATGTTTCGCCTGCTCAGCGAAACTGGTGAACACACCGTTATCGGCACTGCCCGCAGCGAATCGGCACGACGGTTTTTCCCGGAACAACTCCAGCCTGCACTCCTGACCGGCATTGACGTTGAACACCCCGATTCGATCGTCCGGGTGTTCGCCCGGACCCAACCCGATGTCGTGGTCAACTGCATCGGCCTCGTCAAACAGGTGGCTGATGCTGACGATCCCCTGCAGGCCATCCCCCTGAACACAATGCTACCGCACCGACTGGCCCAACTCTGTGCAGTCGGCGGTAGCCGCTTGATCCACATCAGTACTGACTGCGTCTTTTCCGGGACCAAAGGCAGGTACACCGAGGCCGATGCTCCCGACGCCACGCACCTCTACGGCCGCTCAAAACTTCTCGGCGAGGTAACCGCTCCCCACACCATCACCCTGCGGACCTCAATCATCGGTACCGAGCAGGCCACCACCCGCAGCCTCGTTGGCTGGTTTCTGGCCCAGAATGAAAAGGTGAGGGGCTATCGACGGGCAATCTTCTCGGGCCTCCCGACTGTCGAATTGGCAACAGTTGTTCGTGACCAGGTGCTGCCCCGCCCAGTGTTGCATGGCCTTTACCACGTGGCAGCCGAGCCGATCGACAAAGACACCCTGCTACGGCTGGTCGCGGCTGAGTACGGCAAAGCTATTGAGATTGAACCAAGTGACGAGGTCGTCATCGACAGGTCCCTCGATGCCAGCCGATTTCAGGCGGCAACCGGATACGTCGCCCCGCCCTGGCCTGAGCTTGTCCGCCGGATGCACGCCTTCGGCTGACCACTGCTTACCGCCTTTGTCCCCATCCCGCCCCCGAAAACAACTTCACAATGTTCGACGACAAGGTACTCATGATCACGGGCGGCACTGGCTCGTTCGGCAATGCCGTGCTGCGGCGGTTTCTCGACACCGGCGTCCGGGAAATTCGCGTCTTCAGCCGGGATGAAAAAAAACAGGAAGACATGCGAATCTCGCTGAACCATCATAAGCTGCGGTTCTACATCGGTGATGTCCGCAACGAAGACAGCCTGCGGGATGCTCTCAGTGGCGTCGACTATGTCTTTCATGCTGCGGCGCTCAAGCAGGTGCCCTCTTGCGAGTTCTATCCCTTAGAAGCAGTCCGGACGAACGTGCTCGGGGCTGAGAATGTCCTCAATGCGGCGATCGCCTGCGGTGTCAAACGTGTGATCGTGCTCAGCACCGATAAGGCGGTCTATCCAATCAATGCGATGGGCCTATCCAAGGCGATGATGGAAAAACTGATGGTTGCCAAATCCCGGCTACAGGAAGCTGACGGGACGATCCTCTCGGCCACCCGGTACGGCAACGTGATGGCCTCCCGCGGGTCAGTGATTCCCCTCTTCATTCAGCAGATCAAGGCGGGCGAGCCGCTGACCGTGACCGATCCAGAAATGACCCGCTTTCTGATGTCGCTGCCCGACTCGGTCGATCTGGTTCTGCACGCCTTTGAGCATGGCCAGCAGGGCGACATCTTCATCCAGAAAGCCCCCGCCTGCACAATCGAGGTGCTGGCCGAAGCACTGCTTGAAATCTTTGCAGCTCCCGGCCCCGTTCGGGTGATCGGCACACGTCACGGTGAGAAGTTATTTGAGTCGCTCGTCTCGCGGGAAGAGATGGCCAAGGCTGTTGACGAGGGACGGTACTACCGCATCCCGGCCGACAATCGCGACCTCAACTACGCCAAGTATTTTGTTGAGGGTGAGACGAGTGTGTCGACAAGCGAGGACTACACCTCGCACAACACCCAGCGACTCGACCGACAGCAGGTCATCGACCTGCTGCTCTCTCTCGACTACGTCCAGGAGCAACTCCGTGCGTAAGGTGATGACCGTGGTTGGCACCCGGCCCGAACTGATCAAGATGTGCCGGGTGATCGACCTGTTTGACCAGCAGACTCAGCATGTGCTGGTCCACACGGGCCAGAACTACGACTACGAGCTCAACCAGGTCTTCTTTGAAAACCTGCAGATTCGGAAGCCCGACCATTTCCTGGAGGCGGCAGCCGCGACCCCGGCCGCAACGATCGCCCGGGTGATTGAACGGGTGGATGAGGTGCTGGCGGCCGAGGCCCCCGAGGCGGTCCTGATCTACGGTGATACCAATTCCTGTTTGGCAGTCATCGCTGCGAAGCGGCGGAAGATCCCGGTCTTCCACATGGAGGCAGGTAACCGCTGCTTCGACCAGCGGGTGCCCGAGGAGATCAACCGTAAAATTGTTGACCATCTCAGCGATGTGAACATCACGATTACTGAGCATGCCCGCCGCTACCTGCTGGCCGAGAACCTGCCGCCTGATCGGGTCTTCGCCCTTGGCTCCCACCTGCCCGAGGTCTTTGAGGCCTTTGCGGGTGAGATTGCCGGCTCTGACGTGCTGGTGCGGCTCGGCCTCGAGGCGGACGGCTATTTTCTGGTCAGCGCTCACCGCGAGGAGAACGTCGATTCCCCAACGCGGCTTGAGCGGCTGCTTGATGCATTGAACGGTCTGGCCGAGGAATATGATCTGCCAGTGCTGGTCTCAACTCACCCCCGGACCCGTGTGCGGCTGGAAGCCCTCAGCAGCACCTCGCTCGACCCCCGCCTGCGATTCGAAAAGCCGTTTGGCTTTTTTGACTACGTTCACTTGCAGCAGCGGGCTCGCTGTGTCATTTCAGACAGCGGCACAATCACCGAGGAATCGGCGATTCTTGGCTTCCCAGCCATCACCATCCGCGACACCCACGAACGGCCCGAAGGCATGGATGAGGGCGTCGTCATCATGTGTGGGCTGGGCCGAGAAACGGTGCTCGATGCCGTCCGGCTGGCAGTGGCCGAGGCGACAGCCGGCCAGCGGGCCTCACGCGTCGATGCCTACAACCGAGGCAATGTTTCCTGGAAGCTCCTCAAACTTGTCCACAGTTACATTCCCTACGTGCAGGAAACCGTCTGGCGACAGTCGCCCCTGGCTGGATCGCCCGTTTCCTCCGGTTGATGAGGCCCATCAGCATGGGAAAAACGAGACGATCGCACCTGCCGCCAGCGACGCATGGATACCGTCATCATCTTCAGCCGTGACCGGCCGCTACAGCTGCACTCCACCCTCGAGACGTTGTTGGATCAGGGGCTGGGGCTGGCTGACGTCCCAATCCAGGTGCTGCTGCGAGCAACCGACGACGTCTATCTACGGCAATACCGGGAGGTCTTCACCGAACTGCATCGGCTGCACCAGGACTGCCAACTGCTCTTTCTTGAGGAACAGGTATTTACCAATGACCTGGCCGACTGTCTTTTTCGGCCGGTGGTGAACACGGGGTTTTTGCACCGTTATCAATGGCCTGGCAATGAACTGGTTCAAAAAATCGAGAGGACGACCGAGCGGTTTGAGCATGTCCTGCTGGGTGTCGATGACTGCATCTTTGTCGCTCCTTTTGAGCTCCCTGCCGTCAGCCGTCTGCTTGCCGAGCGTTCAGATTTGCTTGGTTTCTCACTCCGGCTGGGCCGGAATGCGACGGTCAACTACATGGCCAAGACAACGCAGAAGGTGCCGCCACTCACCCCCATCAATGCCGGGCTGGTCAGCTTCGACTGGACCACTGCCGACGGTGATTTTGGCTATCCCCTGGAGGTGTCGAGTTCGGTCTATCGGGTAGCCGATCTCTGGCCCGTTCTGGCCGAAGGCGGTGCCCACAATCCCAATCTGCTGGAATATCAGCTGACCAAGCTCCGTGACCGGTTCGCCAAACAGAAACCGTTGCTGGCCTCCTTTGAAACAGCGGTTGCCTTCTGCAATCCGATCAATCTGGTGCAGACCGTCTCGGACAATCGGGCCGGCGCTGATCTCGCGCATGACGCCCGTACGCTCTCTCAGCGGTTCGCCCGGGGTGAGCGAGTGCGACGGGATCAGTTTCGGGGCTTTGTCCCGACCGGCTGCCATCAGGAGGTGCCGCTGGAGTTCGAGCAGCGACCAGCAGCGGAAGAACCTAGGACAAGCGGCGAGCCCGGCCTGGTCTCGGTTGTCATCCCGACCTTCAACCGTTGTGAACTGGTGCTCGAGGCAATCGACAGCGTGCTCGCGCAGACCTATCCAAGCCTTGAGGTACTGGTGATTGACGACGGCTCAACCGATGGCACTGGCGAGGCGGTTGCCGCCCGCTATGCCCGCGAGCCGCGGGTCCGCTACACCTGGCAAACAAATGCCGAGCGGTCCACCGCCCGGAATGCTGGTATCGAGCAGGCAAGAGGTGAATTCGTCGCCTTTCTCGATTCAGATGATTGCTGGCTACCAAAAAAGCTGGAGAAGCAGCTGGCCGTGCTTGCCGCCGACCCGAGCCTCGATCTTGTCCACACCGACTTTGCCATCAGCAGCGGTCTCGAACCCACCCCCATGGCTGCGGCACGGGCGGCCTGCGAAGGCGTGATGCAGGGGCATCTCTTCCCCTCCCTGCTCCAGTCTGATCCCATCGGCACGCTCACGGTCGTGGTCAGAAGGTCGGCCCTTACCGAGCGGGGAGCCTTCAGCACCGACCGCCGGATCATTCCCTTCGAAGACTGGGAGCTCTGGACCCGCATTACCTACCGATCGCGGGTTGGCTATGTCCCGGAACGGCTCGCGGTCTACCGCAGCCACGACGGCAACACGGGGGTCCCGATCGAGCCGGAGAATTACCTCGTCTTTCAGGAGCACGTCGCGGCGTACATTCGTCCAGAGGATCGGAACATAGCTGCCAAGGCTTTTCTTGACGGCTATTGGCGGGCGTTGCTGCATGGCCGACAGACCGGCTGGCGACTGCTTGCAGCCCTGCCAGCAGCCAAGCGTTTGGCAGGCTGGCGAAGTTTCGGCAGGCAGCTCTGGAAACACCGCCGTCGGTTCTGCTCCCAGCTGCTAAGTCATGAGGCCGCAATCAGCCCGTGTGAGTGACCGGCTCGGTGGCGGTCAAGTTCTCGTCACGGGGCGACGATGCGTTGAACACTTATTCAAGTTGCACTCCAGCGAGCCTCAGCGCGGCATCCCTTTTCTCGCGCACGACGCTCATAACGAATTCGACGAACCGTCGGCTGTTTCGCTGCTGACAGAAATCGGCCGCCGCCGTGATCGCTGCGTTGCTGAGGCGATCGCAAACTGCAGCGTCATCGGCGAGGGTACAGATCGTTTCAGTCAGGCTTTCAACCTCGGGAGTCGAGCAGATTGCGGCACAACCATGCCGCTTGGCAAAGCTGACCGGAAAGGAATCGGCCGGGGCGTGGATGATCACCGGTGTGCCGGAGGCGAGATACTCACCAAACTTGCCCGGCGCTGAACTGCGGATCAGTTCTGGATAGCTGCAGTTGAAGCTCAGCGGCAGGAACAGCATGTCGGCCTGCACCTGCACCACCGCCGATTCGTGCTGAGTTGTCGGCGGATGCCAGGCAATCGGTGACTCCTTGAGGCTTCCCTGAATCTCCCGGTCTGGCGGCGGCCCGTAAATATGCAGGGCTGCCTGTACCCCTCGGGCTGCAGCAGCGGTGATGGCCTGACAGCACCGCTGAATCGAATCGGCCTGGGCTGCGTAGACCGAACCGGTATAGACGATCCGCAGTGGTCGGTTCCGATCGGCCTGCGAGTTGGGAAACTGGTGCCGCAGGCGGGAATACCGGCCTATATCTACTGGGTTGCGCACCACAATGGTCGGCGTATCAGTCCGCTGGCGAACATCCTCCGCGAGCGTTTCGTTGGGAACAATGACGCCGGTGGCCTGCCGTAACACCTCGGGTTCGACAATGTCACCGAGGTAGCTCATGGTTTCTGGTGACCAGATCCGTTTGAAGACCTGCCGCTGAATCGCGTAGTCGTCGAAGTAGTAGAGAAAGACAGGAACACCGACCAGCCGCCCCGCCTCGATAGCAGCGGGCAGATCGACCAAATCGCCGCCGGTACAGCCAACAATGGCCGCTGACTGCTGCCGGCGGACAATTGCCGCAATGCGGCGGGCTCGGTGCTGCACGAGCCGAGGAAAAAGCCAGCGATGGGTACCGTGAAACCGGCTCAGCTTCCGCAAAGCCCAGGGGGTTCTGACCGCTTGCACCGGGAGCCCCCCTGGCAACTCGGTCCGACGCCGAGCCTTGCGATCAGTATCGATAAACAGGAGGCCGGGCGGATGGCCCGCGGTCGCCGCCGTTTCACCGAGTCGCTGGAGCATGACGGCCTGCCCGTTACAGCCACCCGGCACCGTGTGGCTGACCACCGCGATTGATCCGGGCTGCACACGAGGCACTTTGCTCACGCCTTCTCCACCCGTGCAGACCGCCACCAGTCGATGGTTCGTCGCAGGCCTTCCTCGAAGGGCACTGTTGCTGCCCAGCCAAGCTGCTCATGGGCTCGGGTCACATCGAGGCACCGGCGGGGCTGACCATCCGGCTTTTTCGAGTCCCAGCGAATCTCTCCCTCAAAGCCGACAAGCTTGGCAATCAGGCCAACAAGGTCACGGATCGTAATTTCCCGATTCGTTCCCAGGTTGATCGGCTCAGGTTCTTCCATCACCTCAGCCGCTCGCACAATTCCTTCGGCGGCATCGTCAACGTAAAGAAACTCACGGCTGGCTGAACCGGTTCCCCAGCACTCGATATGATCGCGGCCCTCCAGCCGGGCGGTCTCACATTTTCGAATTAGTGCAGGAATGACGTGTGAACTTTCAGGATCGAAATTGTCGCTGGGCCCATAGAGATTAACCGGCAACAGATAGCTGCTGGCCAGACCGTACTGCCGGTGGTAGCCATCGAGCATGACCAGTGCCGCCTTCTTAGCGACACCGTAAGGAGCGTTGGTCTCTTCGGGATAACCGTTCCAGAGCTCGTCTTCACGGAAGGGTACCGGGGTGAACTTTGGGTAGGCGCAAATCGTACCGACCTGCACAAACTTCCGGATCCCCCGGGCCCGGGCCTGCTCAATCAGGTTGAGGGCCATCGCCATATTGGCGTAGAAGTAGCGGCCGGGGTTCGCTCGATTGGCCCCAATGCCACCGACTTCTCCGGCCAGATGGAGCACCACATCCGGCCGCAAGTCATCGTACATGCGACCAGCATCGGCCTCGTGAACAAGGTCGTACTCGCTCCGCCTCGGCACCGCGACCTTGGTGACCCCGCGGTCAGCAAGCCGCTTCACCACGGCCTGCCCAAGGAAGCCAGCTCCACCGGTAACAGTCACGCGGTAGTCAGCGAGATCGAGTGACATGGGGAATTCTTTGGGAATAATTTAAATTTCAATTTTAAAACAGCTGTGGTCGCTTTCTCAATGGCAAGGGCTTCGCTGCCGACCTCACGGGCAACTGGACTCGCGTAAATCAGCGTTTCGAAACAATACTGTCCCCGTCATCAGGTACTTCGGACAAGTGGCACCAATCGTGGATGCCGCCATTAGCATCAGCCAAGAGGCACCATGGGACTCATCACGCACGGGATTCCGGAACGGATAACCACCGAACTCTCCCAACTCAATCAATCGACGGCGTTCGTCGAGACAGGAACCTATTTAGGCGGAACAACACGGTGGGCCGCAACTCAGTTCGAGCAGGTGCTCACCATCGAACGGGCAGAACAGCTCTATCGGCAGCACAGCCCCGGGCTTGCTGCCATCCCCAACGTGACCACGCATCTGGGCGACTCCCGCACGATCCTGCCCAGCATCGTTGCTGACCTGAAGGATTGCCGGGCGACCTTCTGGCTCGACGGCCACTACTCGGGCGGGGAAACCGCCGGCGAGCATGATGAATGCCCGCTGCTCGACGAACTGGCTGCTCTCGGCACCCGCAACAGCGACATCATTCTGATCGATGACGCCCGGCTTTTTCTGTCAGCTCCGCCGCAACCGCATCAGCCCTCGGCATGGCCCACCATTGCCGACATCATCCGCCAGTTGCCGGAAACCGGAGCCAATCAATTTGTGCAGGTGATCGATGACGTCATCTTTATCGTGCCTGATGAAGAGCCTCTGCGTCGCCACCTGATCCGCCACGCCCAAGCTCGGGCGGATGTAGCGTGGCGGGCTTGGCTGCGGCAGCAGCAGGACAACCAACCTTCCCGACATGGTCTTGCTGGGTTTTTCACCCGGCTGCGCGGCTGAAGGCCGGCACCCCCACCCCCCACGGACACTCTTGTGCGCGTCGATCATATCAATGCATACCTGACTGGCGGCGCCGCAGTTGCCGCCCGCCGGCTGCACCATGCCTTGCTGGCGGGTGACATCGAGAGCCGGTTCTGGTTTTCGGGAGAATCGGGAGGCAGGTCAGCCCCGGTTCCGGATGCGAGTTACCGGCAGCTCCCCTGGGGGATGCCACCCGTCTGGGACGTCGGCCACTTCGGTCGAGCCGCACTCCGCTGGAGCTGGGAGCGGACACTTCGCAGCTACTACCGCCGCGGCAACGCAGCTCGCCCCGGCATGTACAACGGCCCGGTGCGGCCCTATCCGACACCGTACGTTCCCGACGGCACGCTACCCGACCTACTGCATCTGCACTGGGTCAGCCGGATCATCGATTACCGTTCATTTTTTGGCTCGCTACCCGCCAATCAGCCACTGGTCTGGACGCTTCACGACATGCAGCCGCTGACTGGCGGCTGCCATCACGCTCATGATTGCGACCGGTTTCAACAGACCTGCGGCAACTGCCCTGCCTTGGGTCGGCCAAGCTGTCACGACCTGTCGTTCCGTGATCACGGCATCAAAAAGAGGGCACTCTTTGGCCGCGTGATTCACATCGTCACCCCCAGCCGCTGGCTGGAACGATTGGCCCGCACGAGCAGCCTCTTTCCAGCGGGCTGCACCTTCCAGACAATCCACAATGGCATCGACCTGGCAGACTTTCGGCCGCTGGAAAAACGGGCTGCCCGCCGGCAACTGGGACTGCCAGAAGACGGGTTGGTGATTGGCTATGCGGCTGAGTCACTCAACAACAAGCCCAAGGGTATTGAGGAGTTTCTGCGAGCCATCTCACGCCTGAAATCTGAGGAACGGGTGACTGGGCTCATCTTCGGAAAAGGTGAGCCTCCGGCTGGGATCGCCACTATCCCATTGATCAATCTCGGCTTTTTGACAAGTCCTGCTCAGATTCGGCTGGCCTACGCTGCCGCCGACATCTTTACCGTTCCTTCCCACGCTGAAACCATCTCGCAGACAGCACCTGAGGCGCTCGCCTGTGGCACCCCAGTGGTCGCCTCTGACGTCGGCGGTATTCCTGAGATCGTCAGGGATGGTAAAACCGGCTTGCTTGCCCGTCCCCGGGACAGCGAAAGCTTGGCGGCCCAACTAGCCATGCTTGCAGCAGACCCTGCCCTGCGGCAGCGGCTGGCGGAAGCTGGCCGTGATCTCGTCCATCGGGAATTTGAAACAACTGGTCAGACTGCCCGTTATGGCGAGCTCTACGCCGAGGCGTTAGGCTCAGCCGTGGCCTTGCCGAAGAGATGACCGGGGCTGGCCAGATCTTCGGTCACGCCACACATTTATTCCAGGATGCTTCTCATGCCAACGTTCCATCGCTGCCTGTCTCTCATTCTTCTCGCCTGCTTTCTGTCCCCACCCGCGACAGGAGCAACTGCAACCGACACGTCCCTGCCACCCAATATTCTCTGGCTTTCAGTCGAGGATATGAGCCCCTGGATCGGCCCCTACGGCGACACGACCGTACCCACCCCCAACCTTGACCGGCTTGCCCGTGAGGGAATTGTCTACGACAACGCCTTCGCTACCTCGCCAGTCTGTGCCCCGGCCCGCTCGTCACTGATCACCGGCATGTTCTGCACCCGGATCGGCACCATGCAAATGCGGAACGGCAACCCCAGCAAGGCCGCCGTCGCCAAGGATCCCGAGGCCTATAAGGACATTCCTGGCTACGAAGGACTGCCACCGGCATTCGTCCGCTGCTTCCCCGAACACCTTCGCGCGGCTGGCTACTACTGCACCAACAATTCGAAGAAGGATTATCAGTTCAAAGAGCCGGTGACTGTCTGGGATGAGTCGAGCGGCAAGGCCCACTGGAAGAACCGGTCGGAGGGCCAGCCATTCTTTGCGGTGTTTAATCACACCGGCACCCACGAAAGTCAGGCCTTCCCGAAGGCCAAGCGACGGCCACAGGTGGTTGCCCCCGAGGCTGTACCCCTCCCTCCGTTTTATCCCGACACACCAAACGTCCGTGACGCTGTCGCCCGCACCTACAACAACATCGCCGAAATGGACGCCTGGGTCGGCCAGCGGCTGGCGGAACTCGAGCAAGCCAACCTGCTTGAGCAAACGGTCATCATTTTTTTCAGTGACCATGGTGTCGGCCTACCCCGCGGAAAACGGTCGTGTTTCGATACCGGCACCCGGGTGCCTTTGATCGTGCGGCACCCCAACGGCCGGAATGCCGGCAGCCGCAACGCCCGGGTTGTCAGCTTTGTCGACTTCGGCCCGGCCACCCTGTCGCTGGCTGGCATCGAGCCTGACGCCCGACTCGACGGCACGCCATTCCTGGGGACGTTTGCGTACGAACGAAAGGACTATCGCCGGGGGCATGCCTATGCCAATGCCGACCGCTTCGACTCAGTCTATGACCGCAGCCGCACGGTTTCTGACGGCCGGTTCCGATATACGCGAAACTTCGTCACCGATTTGCCGTACATCATCCGCAATGCCTACCGTGAACAGTTGCCAATGACAGGCGAACTCTACGCCCTGGAAACAGCGGGGCCACAGACACCCGCCCAGTGGCAGATGGCGGCAACCGTACGGCCGGCGGAGGAGTTTTACGACTCAGCGGCAGACCCCTGGGAAGTGAACAATCTGATTGACACCCCGGAGCATCAGGAACGCATCGCCACACTCCGCCAGCATCTTGAGGCCTGGATTGCCGACACCGGGGACCTCGGCTTTGTGCTCCCCGAGACAAAACTGGTTCGGGAAACCATCTGGCCGCCTGACGGCAAGCAACCGACAACACCGCCGGCTGAGATCGATGAGAGCGTCACCAGCCGGAATGGGAAGACAGTCTTCCGGGTCAGCCTTACCTGTTCCGATCCCGGGGCCTCAATCGGCTACCGGC
The DNA here is from genome assembly GCA_009922585.1 of Planctomycetia bacterium. Taxonomy (GTDB): domain Bacteria; phylum Planctomycetota; class Planctomycetia; order Pirellulales; family UBA1268; genus UBA1268. The sequence continues at coordinate 3,141 of RFVE01000034.1, read as the reverse complement.
TCGGCACGAACAAGCGATTCTCCGGCCCCTGGCAGGTCTCCAATGGGCCTTTTGAGGTTCCCGGTGACCTCCGGTTTCTGCAGGTGCAGACTCAGCGGATTGGCCATAAACCATCAACCACAGAGACCCTGTTGGGGGGTGAGTGACCCGGGGGGATTTTTGCCGGTTTGTCACCGCCGCACCCAGCACCGGCCTCAACCGTCCAAATTTTTTGTCACGTTTGAAGCCTGTTGGGAAAAGAATGGGGACGGCTGACGGAAAGTTGGAAACCTTTCTCGTAGCCAGCCGTTGAAGGGCAATCTCACCGAGGTTTCCATGCATGGTAACTACCCGACGCGCCGGGTTTTTCTACTGTCTTTTCATCGGCTTCCTCAGTCTGACAATGACAGTCTCAGTCTCCTCCGCCAAGACTCTTCGAGTTCCCCAGGCAGATGATTCCGGGGCAGCGACAATCATTCTCAAGATATTTCTTGAGGGGCTCTGGCCCCAGCCAGGTATGAAAGTCCAGTCGGCCAGTACGCTTTGCGAGTTCGACAGCAACCGCGATGGCGTGTTGTCCCAGGCAGAATTGATTCAAGCCCAGGCAAGTACCAGGAGAAGGATCAACGATATCGAACGTATTCGCCGCATGTTCGAACGGCTGCTGACCGGCACCTGAGGCCAGGCGACTGCATCTCAGTAAACGAGCCGACTGGACGGCAGGCCGACCAGTTTCGCGGTCCCGCTGCGGTATTCACTACTAGGGCAGATTCGGAAGCGATACCGTATCCCCGAGATCCTGCTGGAGCACGACCAGTCGATCGTAGAGATTCCGCAGTCGCGGAGCATGCTCTGGTTGGCCGGCCAGGTCGACCGTCTCGTCAGGATCGTCGCTCACATGATAAAGCCGCAGCACCCCCGCCTCTGGATAGGCGATCAGCTTCCAGCCGTCGTGACTGATTGCTCGCTGGCTTTTCAGGTAGCTGCCATAGATCGACTCGTAAGGTGCCGCCGGAGGCTTGCCTGATGTCCCCGTGAGCCGCGGCAGCAGGCTCTTGAAAAAGACATGCTCTGGCCGTGCAGCTCCGGCCAGTTCAAGCGTGGTCGGCATCACGTCCTGCAGATAGATCGGCGTCGGGTCAGTCTTTCCGGCAGGCACCTGCGGCCCCACAACGACAAACGGAACCCGCACCGAGTGGTCGTACTGGTTTTGCTTGCCCATGAGTCCATGATGGCCAACCCCCAGCCCGTGGTCGGCCGTGAAAAAGATCCAGGTGTTGTCGGCCTTCCCAGACGCCTCAAGGGCATCGAGGATGCGGCCAATCTGATCATCGAGGTGTGTCACCAGGGCGTAGTATTCGCGACGGTGCACCTTTACCGCCCGTTCGGTACGAGGAAACGGCGCCAGCTTTTCATCCCGCAGGCCACGACCTGCCCCCATCGCTTCAGCATGGGGATACTCCGACAGAAATGGCTCAGGAAGTGAGATTCGTTCAACGGGGTAGCGATCGAGATACTCCTGCGGTGACTGCCGAGGGTCGTGCGGAGCATTGAATGCGATGTAGAAGAAGGCTGGCGAAGGCTGCTGGCTGGCCTGGCCGAGAAAGTCGATCGCATCGTCGGCCGTCACCTCACTCCAGTGGCGACCTCCTTCCCAGAAGCCACCGAGGCTCGTGTCGGTGGGACTCCAATTATCTTCACCCGAAGCGGGTGGGCGATTGTAGGATGAGGCAACGGTTTTCGGCATACCAGGCCGCACATGCCTAGCCACATCAAAGCATTTGGCGGCGTCAGTACGAATGTGCCACTTGCCGGTCATGAAGGTCTGGTAGCCGGCCGCCTTGAGAAGCTGCGGCCAGAGTACGCCAGCCCGCCGCTCCTTGTCGGTTGTGTTGTAGATGCTGTTGGCATCCCAGACGCTGCGGCCGGTGATCAGCATGGTGCGACTGGCCACACAGACCGCGCCGCTCCACGAGCCCATGTTATAGGCATGGCTGAACCGGGTGCCACGGGCCGCCAGCCGGTCGAGGTTGGGGGTGTCGATATCAGTCTTTCCGGCAGCCCGGATGGCCTCGTGGGTCATATCGTCGGCGAACAGGAACAGCACGTTGGGCCGCGAACCGGCTGCGGAAGGCTGGGCACAGAGCCCGCTTTCAATCCCGGTCGTCAGCAAAACAGCAATGACGACAATAAAGCCCCCCTGAAAAGTTCCTCGAGTTTGCATGCCTGATGGTCCTTGTTGTTCGCTATGCTTCGGCCGATGACGCATTCCGCCCTTACCTATTAAACCCCTGGAAACCTCCCCCATGCAACCGTTGTCCTCAGCCTCTGGCAGACCTCTACTGGCTCTCTTGGCAATCGTCTTCTTTCAGCCTGCCTCGGCCTTCAGCGACGCCCCTGTCATTCCGCTCTGGGAAAATGGCGCTCCGGGCTTTGAAGACCGGCGAGAGGAGGCCGAGGTTGTCAATGGTGGCAGCATCACCAACGTCCACAATCCGTCACTGACGGTATTCCGCCCTGCTGAAGGCCTTGCGAACGGCGTTGCCATCATCGTTGCCCCCGGGGGTGGTCTCCGGAACCTCGGCATCCGAGGTGGTGGCACTGAACCTGCTGCCTTTTTAGCGGAACATGGCTACACGGCATTCGTGCTGAAGTATCGCCTCTCCCGACAGCCCGGCGTGCCCTACAAGTTTGAGGAGCATGTGCTCCAGGACGGCCAGCGGGCGGTGCGGCTGGTACGGCACCGGGCCGGTGAGTTCGGCATCGACCCGAAGAAGGTCGGCATGCTCGGGTTTTCAGCTGGCGGCGAAGTGGTCTCGATCACCTGCTACAAGCCGGGTGAGGGCGACCCGAAGGCAGCCGACCCCATCGACCGTCAGCCGGCCAAACCGAACTTCCAGATGCTGGTCTATCCTGGCCCGGTTGGAATTCCATCCAAACTTCCCGCGGACAGTCCCCCGGCATTCATGCTGATTGCCGCTGACGATCCGCACACCAGTGTCCTGCTCAATCTGATGCATCGCTTCCGCGAAATTGGCGTCGATTATGAAGCACACATCTATGCCCGCGGCGGCCACGGCTTCGGCATGGGCGGGCGATCAAAAAGGCAGAGCATTCAGCACTGGCCTGACCGGCTGCTCGACTGGCTCCATGATGAGGTTG
>RFVE01000330.1 GCA_009922585.1 Planctomycetia bacterium | reverse complement strand
CAACAACAATGACACGCCCGAGCAGGCAATGCTGCTGGCCGTCAACACGACGGCTCGCGGACGCATCGACGGCCGCAAGGAGGGGGACATCGACTGCTACCGGGTGCCGGTGACACCGGGCGGCCGGCTGACTGCCGAGATCGACTGCGTACGGATCAGTGACGTGGCCCACACCCACGGTGTGGAGCCCAACGCCTCTGACCTCGCCCTGCGGGTTCTGAAGCCTGACGGACATGAACTTGCCGCGAACGACGACAGCACCCTGCACATCCAGGATCCGCTCATCTCGCTGCAGGTGCCGTCCGACCTGCAGGCCGACCATCTGATTGTCGAGGTGACCCGGTCAACCTTCTCCACCTGGCCAGCCCCCTACGCGCTCCATGTTGGCAACTTCCGACGGCCGCTGGCAGCCTTCCCACCGGGCGGACCGCCCGGGGAACCGCTGCAGGTGCGGTTTCTGGGGGATCCCCTTGGCGAGTTCACCGAAACGGTGCCGCTGCCCGACGCCCGGAGCATCACCGAATGGTACGGTGATGCTCCGTCACCACTGCTGCTGCGATCGAGCCCGCTGCCAAACATTGTGGAGCAGCCAGCGGCTGAACCGACTGCCGTACCCCAGCTGCCGGCCGCCCTCAACGGCATCATCGCCACCGACAATGAGGCTGACCGCTACCGCCTGACGGTGAAGAGGGGCGATCGCTATCGGGTCCGGGTGTTTGCTGCCACGCTGCTCTCGCCCCTGGAACCTCGGCTGCGGATCATGCCGGCTGCCGTAGAGACCGAGGCTACGCCTGAGGTCAATGGCTTCGTCGCCAAGCGGGAAGACCGGGATATCTTCGGTATCTCGGCTTATGGCGGATCGGTGGTGCGGGACACGCTCGACCCGTCTGTCATCTGGGAACCAAAGCAGGACGGAGACGCCTTCGATTCCGTGCACGTCCTGATGCCCTGGACGCTTTACTGGTGGGAGGCACCACAGTTCGGCAGCCTGGCCATCCCGCGGGGAAGTGCCTGGACGGTCAACGTGCAGCTGAAGAAGGGGCAGGGGACGTCTTTCAATGGTGAGACCGAAATTGTTGCCCATGGCCTGCCCGCCGGGGTCCGACTGCTTCCCAATCGTATTCCAGCGGACCGCGATAAGTGGCCGCTTCAGTTCGTGGCCGACGCCGATGCAGAGCCGGCGGCCAGTCTGGTTGAACTTGAGGTCCGGCCGGTGGAAGCCGATGTTCCGCTCGTTTCCAGAAATCAGCAAAACCTGCCGTTTCTCAACATGCCTGGCGGTGATGCCTGGAAGGCAGTCCGGCTCGACCGCTTTGTGGTGGCAGTAATGGATGAGCCACCCTTCACGGTGAGCATTGACGAGCCACCCGTGCCGATCGTCCGAGGTGGCGAGTTGGCGATTCCCGTCCGCATTACCCGGGCCGAGGGCTGCGATGAACCAATTGGTGTGCAGTGTGACTGGGTGCCCAGGGGCATTGGCCGCCCGCCGCAACTGGTGATTCCACCGGGTGAAACAACTGGTGAGGTCGTACTGTCAGCCGATCGCGGGGCACCGCTCGGCAGGCAACCGCTGGTGCTCACCGCCACCACGATCGATCGAGGAGTCACCGGCTGGCTGGGCCACGGCCAGATCCGGATCTCGACCGCCCTCCGCAGCCTTGAAATTGCCGAGCCGTTCGTCGAGCTTGCGAGCGAACCTGACAGCATCCGCCGGGGGCAGCGGCAGGCCATGGTGTGGACAGTCACCCACAAAACGCCGTTTGAGGGTGCCGCCACCGTTCGGCTGCTCGGGCTGCCAAAGGGAGTGACCCTGATCGAGCCATTGCCAACCCTCACCCGTGATTCCCGCGAGGTGAGTTTTGAGCTCGAAGCGACCGACGATGCCCTGCTCGGCTCGGTCGGTGGCCTGACCTGTGAACTGCGTGTGCCACTCGAAGGCCGTGAGGTCATCCAGCGAGCCGGCCGGGGCACGCTACGGATTGACCCGCGGCTGAATTGACCTCCACCACCGACCGCTGCTCACACTTTAACACCCGGAGATACCCCAATGCATTGGCGTCAGCAGATTCTCTGCCTGCCGCTCGTTTGTCTCTTCCTGGGGACGGCGCAGGCTGACACCCCGCCGCGAAGGCCGAGCTTCCGCAACGACGTGATGCCGGTCTTCTTTCGTGCAGGCTGTAACGCCGGCACCTGCCACGGTTCGGCCCGCGGCAAGGACGGCTTTCAGCTTTCGTTGTTTGGCTATGATCCTGCCGGTGATTACCGGCGAGTGGTCAATGAGATGGTGGGCCGCCGGGTCAACCTGGCCCTGCCTGAGCAGAGCCTTCTGCTGCTCAAAGCGACCGGCAAGGTGCCCCACACCGGCGGCAAGCTCTTCACGGCTGAAAGCGACCTCTACCAGACGTTACTCGCTTGGATCGTGGCAGGTGCCCCTGACGATGAAGACGAAGTAGCCGAGGTGACTGGCATTTCGCTGTCGGAAAAAAACCT
>RFVE01000329.1 GCA_009922585.1 Planctomycetia bacterium | reverse complement strand
CATACTGCACGCGATTTTGGCTTGCCCGGCCGCTGTTGCCGGAACGGCTTATCAATTTCGTCGATAGCCGACTCGGGCGGGGCCGCCGGGGCAAAGTGCTGCAGGATGGCCGCCGCCACGTCGGTCGGTGGGTGGCCCGCCTCGAGCAGCCGCTCGATCAATGGCGTCTCCCGCGGCAGGTCATCACCTTCGAGAATCGCTTGCAAGATGCCAAACAGCGTGTCGGTTCGCCGGTTTTCGACCGCCTCGACGGACGGCATCTTTTCGCGGCGAATGCTGGTGCCGGTGAATCGTTCGATCGCCTGCAGCTTGCGGAAGCCGGCTCCTGAGATCAGCGTGATCGCCCGCCCTTTCCGGCCGGCCCGGCCGGTGCGGCCGATGCGGTGAACATAGTCCTCGGGGTCGTAGGGCAGGTCGTAATTGACCACCAGTTCGAGGTCGTTGACGTCGATGCCGCGGGCGGCGACATCGGTGGCCACCAGGAACCGGAAGGCGGCCTGCTTGAAGCCGTTCATCACTCGGGTCCGCTGGGCCTGCGCCATGCCGCCGTGCAGCCGCTCAGCGATACAGCCGCGGGCCGAGAGCGAATCAGCCAACTGCTCGACCATCTGCTGGGTGTTGCAGAAGATCAGGCCGCTTTTGACGTCAAAGAAGTCGATCAGCCGTACCAGCGCATCGAACTTGGCATGATGCCGCACCTCGTAATAGAGCTGATCGACCAGCGGCGGACCGGTCACCGCCTTGTGCCGAATGGTGACCTGGCGGGGATCGTGGGAAAAAGCCTGAACGAGTTTCTTAATCGGCGGGCTGATGGTTGCCGAAAAGAAGACCGTCTGCCGTTCGTCCGGTGCCGCTGCGAGGATCGTTTCGATGTCCTCCCGAAAGCCCATGTCGAGCATCCGGTCGGCCTCATCGAGTATCAGCACCTGGACCGTCGAGAGGTCGAGCGTGCCGCGACCCAGGTGATCGGTCAGCCGTCCCGGGGTGCCGACGACGATTTGCACCCCGCGTTTGAGCTCGGCGAATTGCCGTTCATAGGCTGCCCCGCCATAGATCGGGAGCGATCGCACGCCTTTCTTGAAGGCCGTCAGCTTATGGACCTCGTCGGCAACCTGCGTGGCCAGTTCCCGGGTGGGCACGAGGATCAGCACCTGCGTCTGGTGCAGCTTGGGGTCGACTCGCTCAATCGCTGGAATGCAGAAGGCAGCTGTTTTGCCAGAACCGGTCTGGGACTGGCCCACGAGGTCGTGGCCTTCCAGCAGCAGCGGGATCGCCGCCGCCTGAATCGGCGAGGCCTCTTCAAAGCCAAGCTGGCCGACGGCCTTGAGCAGTTCCGGTGACAGCCCCAGCTGCTCAAAGGGCAGATGCCCGGGGGAGGCTTCCGCCTCGGCAACGTCAGTCTGTTGCTCGTCCGCCCGGCTCGTGGCCGCTTTACTCTTCTTGTGAACCTTCTTGATTGTTCGCTGCTTCATGGTGGAGCCCTTTCGAGGCAATGCATCCCAATCATGCTTTCGGGGACGCGGGCGAAAGGGGTAGAAACGTCGACCCGCCGGAGGATCAAGGCGAGCCGAGCCAGGCAACACACCGGGCGAACCAGGCGGCCGGCGTCGAAGAGCGTCTTCTCGAACCGTCTTATATAACGTTAGCAGAGTTCCATCGGATTGCCATGAGACGGCCTGTCACGACCGACGCTGCCGAGGTTCTGAGGCAAATTGGTACGCTTGAAAAACCGCTCCCCCGCTTTTGCCCCTCCATGCCGCAACGCCCCTGGAAGAGCCTTGCCTTCGTCGCCTTCGAGTCGGTGCTACTCGCGGTCGCCGCCGCGTTCGGCGGCCCGGCCTGGACCGGCATGATGGTGCTGGCCTTGCTGGTGGAAGTATCTGCCGGCAGTCAGCTGGCCGGGCTGGCCTGGCTGGTGCCGGCCCTGGGCTGGCTGGCCCCGGCAGTCCTCACCGCCAATCGCGAGCTCTTCTTTCCCTACTCGATGGCCGTCGCCGCCTTCATGGCCTGCCGGTTGCGGCAGCGGTCGTTCAGGGGTGCCGCTGGGACTGCTGCGGCTGGTGTCCTCGCCTTCTTGGGCATTCGACTGGCCCAGCAGGCAACCTGGCAGGTGCTGGCCACTGAAGCGATGGTGGCCGGCGGCATTCTGCTGATGATTGTGGGCAGCTGTCGTTGGCTGCCCGAGCGGCCGTGGCAGACGGGCCTGGTAATGGCGGTGGCGTCGGGGCTGGCCTATGCCGGTCTGGCCTTGTGAGGAAAAAGTCTGCCGAAGATCCCCACCACCTGCAAAAATCACCCCCGCTTCGAAGCCCGAAGCGCAAGCTGAGGGAATCCGCGTCTGCTTCCCCGCGAACCCCATTCCCTCGGCTCGCGCCTCGGGCTTCAAGGACAAGGACACGGATTCCATTCAGCACACCAGCCATACCCGATCAGCAGCATCCACCCTGCTTCGAAGCCCGAAGCGCAAGCTGAGGGAATCCGCGTCTGCTTCCCC
>RFVE01000328.1 GCA_009922585.1 Planctomycetia bacterium | reverse complement strand
GGCGACAAGATTCAGTGGCGGCCCAAGGCCGGCGTGGCTGCCGTTGCCCAGCAGGCGTTTCAGATGATCGGCTGGGACGACGGCAGCGAACTGCCCGGGGTGAGTGAGAAAGCACCCCGGGCCGTGCAGAACCTGGCGGTCGCTCCGACGGGCGTGGGCGAACTTACGCTCTCCTGGGATGACACAGCGACGGATCCCCCAGCGACAGGTGATGCGACCAGCTACAGCATCACCATGACCACCGCAGCAGGCTCAGGAAACTCATCGACCACGTACGTGACGTCCGACACGGCCTACACGTTTACCGGGCTCTCGCCCGCCAACGGCTACTCGTTTTCGGTGACGGCCTCCAACGCGGAAGGTACCTCTTCCGCAGCACAAGACAGTTTTGGGCGGGCACCGATTGACGTCGGTGAGGGACCCCAAGGCCTCACCACCGGTCACGATGGGTCGATCTGGGTGGCGAATTACTCTTCGAACACCGTCCAGCAGATCGTGAACGACAACGGCGTCTGGACGGCGCAGGCAGCGATTGGTGTCGGCGAAAATCCCCAAGCTCTCACCACGGGCCTGGACGGGTCGATCTGGGTGGTGTGCTCCGAGGAGAGCGGTACGGTTCAGCAGATCGTGAACGACAACGGTGTCTGGACGGCGCAGACGGCGATTGGCGTCGGTCAGTACCCCGCTGCTCTCACCACTGGCCTGGATGGGTCGATCTGGGTGGCCAACTACTGGACCTGCACCGTCCAGCAGATCGTGAAGACCGACAACGGTGTCTGGACGGCGCAGGCAGCGATTGACGTCGGTATTGATCCGCAGGGCCTCACCACGGGCTTGGACGGGTCGATCTGGATGGCGAACTCAAATTCGAATACCGTTCAACAGATCGTGAAGACCGACAGTGGTGTCTGGACGGCGCAGGCAGCGATTGACGTCGGTATTGATCCGAACAGCCTCACCACTGGCCTGGACGGGTCGATCTGGGTGACTAACAACTACAGCAACACCGTCCAGCAGATCGTGAAGAACGACAACGGTGTCTGGACGGCGCAGGCAGCGATTGACGTCGGTAGTAATCCGCAGGGCCTCACCACGGGCCATGACGGCTCGATCTGGGTAGCCAACTACGGCAGCAACACCGTCCAGCAGATCGTGAACGACAACGGTGTCTGGACGGTGCAGGCAGCGATTGATGTCGGCAAAAATCCCCATGCTCTCACCACTGGCCTGGACGGGTCAATCTGGCTGGCCAACTACGGCAGCAACACCGTTCAGCAAATCACCGCTCCCGCCGATGCCCCTGTCGCTCTCGCGGCCGTTTTTGAGTCAGCAACTAGCGAAATGACACTGAGCTGGCAGCAACCCGTAAGCGACGGAGGTTCGCCGGTGATTTCCTACACGGCGACGGTCGCGCAGGGCGAGTATTTTCAGACGATCACGACAACTGATTTGTCGTGTGTGTTTGATGGTCTCACACCCGGCAGCGGCCCAACCTACTTCACCGTGACCGCCACCAACTTTGCGGGCGTGAGCAGCAGTGCGACACACCAGGTTGATGCGGCCGGCAACACCATTTCGCAGCAGCGGCATACGGGCGTTGGGATCACGACTGACGGTGTGCCGGCAACCACCGGGGGCTTTGACGGAGCCGGCAACACCTATCCCTGGACCGCCCTGGGTGACTCAGCCTCCGGCGGAGCGCGGAGTGGATCCACGCTCGTCTCAGGCGGTCTTGCAATCGACATCGGCATCCCGAATCAGCCCGACTTCACCTGGGCGGCGGGACAAACGATTGAAGTGACTGGCTCTGGAAGTGCGATCACGCTTGCAGGGGCGGCCGTGAACGGAGGGCAAGCAAACCAGCAGTTCACGCTGACGTTCACGGATGGCTCAACGGCCACCTGGACGCAGTCGTTGAGTGACTGGTGCGATCCGAGTGCCTACCCGAACGAGTTGATCCTCTCGACACAGTCGTATCGCAACACCGCCTCGGGGGGCACCGACGCCACGACGAACCACATCTACAGCTACGGCTACACCCTGCCTGAAGGGAAAACGCTCAAAAGCATCACGCTCCCGTACAACCCCAACGTCCGCATTCTTGGTGTCGGGTTCACCGATTCCACGGCGGTCGATCTTTCGTGGAATGCCTATGGATTGGTGGTGGCCAACAATCAGGTGCCAAACAGCCAGGGTTTTGATGGGCACGGCAACTACTACAACGCCAACTACGACGGGTCTGCTCTTGGATTGCAGGCAAGTTCGAACTCCGACTTTGACTACATGCAGATCACCTGGAACGGAGCCACGTTCAATCTCGGGCCCGCACCAAACCACTACAGCCAGTCGAACAACCACAAAGGCAACAACAACTTTGTGCAGGCCGACGGCCAGACGATTGATGTCGTCAGCGGCGACTTTTCCACGCTGCTGCTGATTGGTGCTGGGGCCAACGGCAACCAGACCGATCAGCCAATCACGCTGACCTTCACCGATGACTCAACGACCACGTGGACGCAA
>RFVE01000327.1 GCA_009922585.1 Planctomycetia bacterium | reverse complement strand
CTCCTGCAGCAGGCCGGCATGGACGGTCATGTAGTCGACGCCCTGGCTGGCCTGCTTTTCACACATGTCGAGGAAGTGCTGCGGCTTCATGTCGTCGATGTCGCCGCCGAGTTCCTCGAGCATCTGATAGATCGGCACGGTGCCGATCGGCACCGGCGAGGCGGTGATGATCGCCTGCCGGATGGTGTCGATGTCCTTTCCCGTAGAGAGGTCCATCACGGTATCTGCCCCGTAGTGGACCGCCATGTGCAGCTTTTCAAGCTCAGTCGCCTCGTCACTGGTGACCGCTGAGTTGCCAATGTTGGCGTTGATCTTGGTGACCGCTGCTACGCCGATCGCCATCGGTTCAAGCTGCTTGCCCAGATGGACCGTGTTGGCCGGAATCACCATGCGGCCCCGGGCAACCTCGCTGCGGATCAGCTCTTCGGGCAGATCCTCCCGCTGGGCGACGAAGGACATCTCGGGAGTGATTTCTTCGGCACGGGCACGTTCAAGCTGGGTCATCAATTTTCTCCGACAGTGACGTGAGCGGGGAATAGGCCGGTGCGACCGGGCCTTTTCTGGAGCGTTAATGTATCAGATCACCGCGACCGGCAGCGCACTGTTCAGAGCGACTTGAGGTACTCAAGCAGAGCTGTCCGCTCAGCCTCGGAGAGGGCAGCTGGGTAGTCGTGACCTGCGGCAGATTTGCCCGGCTGCTGGGTATCGAAGAACTGCCGCCGCTCATCTGGCGGCAGGCCGGCCGCCAGCCGTTCGGCAAACGCTGCGGCAGAAACTGTCTCCACTTCCAGCCCGACCCGGCGGTCGTCATAGCCGGTCGGCGTCCGCCGCCAGACCTCGGGTCGGCTCTCGGGATGCAGCAGATGCCAGAGCGTCGGCACCGACCCGTTGTGGAAATAGGGAGCGGTTGCCCAGATACCGTCCAGCGGTGGGGCAACGTAGCCAGATGGACGCTGCCGGTCGCCAAGAGATTCGGCGTCGTCGCCAAAGTGGCCGAACCAGCTTTCGTTGAGCGCCAGCCGTTCGGCGTCAGCAAGGGCATCAAACCGGACCCGGTCGGTGCCAATCTCGGCAATCGGCACAACGGTCTCGGGATAGTCGCCGCCGGGACCGTACGTCCCGTGGCAGTGGCTGCAGTGATCCCGGAAGACTCCCCTGCCCTGCTCCGCCAGCGATTCATCGATCGGTCCCGGCCAGACTGGCGGTTTCAGCGACTCAATCCAGGCCTCAATGTGGCGGAAGTCATCTTCCCATTCCCGGAACTTCTCCGGACCGTTTTCCTTGACGAGCAGGAACTGCATCAGCATCCGATGCCCCTGCGGGGCAAACCCGTCGGCGTAGAGCGTTGTGCGTTTGGCATAGTGCCACCAAGGCGGGGCATCCATGTCGTGGTGGACCAGATCAAACCGGGGTGGCCGCGAGATGATATTCAGCTCGGCGTCTCGGTGGTGCATCAGTGCCACGCCGAAGATCACGGCGTTGGTGGTGCCGTTGGTGGTGCCCAGTGGCAGCAGCAGCGAGCCGATATCCATGTGGCCAAATGCCTTCCGCTGGGCCAGCTTGACCATGCGGACGTCGGCCGTAAGGGTCTCGAGGGCATAGTTCGAGTTGGGCAGCCCGGGAACCATCCGACCGGCGACCTGCCCCTGGTGGCAGGCAAGGCAACTCATGGTCCAGTTACCGGCGGCATCGACCGCATATTGGACAGAGCGGCTCGAATCCTCGGGGTGTGGGAGCAGGCCGTAACGCTCCATCGCCAGCCGCCGCCGCTCCTCCGGGCCGGCCCGCTCGGCTTCACTCCGCAGCGGCTCAGGCCAGACCGTCCAGAGGGCGTCAAAAACCTCCTGATCGAGATCAGCCGGCAGGTAGCCCTTCGACAACAGCAGTTGCCAGCCCCGCTCCGAATCGCCCTCGGCAGCCAACGACCTGCTCCCAGCGACGGCCACACAGATTGCACATAACAAGATCCTGCAGATTCGCTGACTGGCTGGCGACGACAATCCTCTGAACCATAGTTTCATGGCATACTGCTGTGGTGGTCCGATGACAGCATGCCACTGGCGGCCGGCCAGTGGACATGCCCGCAGTATAGGCCCACCAGCCAGCTTGGCCCGCCTCCGCCTCCCTGAACGTCAGGTGCCCGATGGTTGCCGCAAACCCCATCCTCTTGCCCGAGCTCCGGGCTCTCCTGGCCGACCACGACGCCGCCGGCATTCGGGAAGTTGCCGAAGAGTTACACCCCGCGACGGTGGCAGAGTTTTCTGAGGGCCTGGAGGACGGTGAACTCTGGCAGTTGCTCGATGCCCTGCCAGTGGAGGAGCGAGCGCAGATTTTCCCCTACTACTCGCTGCCGCGGCAGGTGCAGCTAGTGGAGGGGGCTGACCGGGCCCACCTGGGGCCGCTGCTTGAGTGGATGGCGGCCGATAACCGTGACGATCTGCTGCGGGAACTCGAGCCCGAGTTCGTCGAGGAGATTCTGCCGCTGGTGGCCAAGGCCGAGCGGCACGACATCCGGATGCTGCTCTC
>RFVE01000326.1 GCA_009922585.1 Planctomycetia bacterium | reverse complement strand
CCAATGCACCAATCCTGAGAACTACATCCAGGCGCTGCACCTCTCGGCCGGCATCTTCGCCGAAGCGAAGTCGCGGGGCTTCGACCTGCAGCTGCTCGATATCGGCGGCGGCTTTCCGGCTGCCTATGACGCCAGCGTGCCGAAGTTTGCGGCGCTCGCCAAAAAGATCAACCACGAGCTCGACCGCTTGTTCCCCGAACCGATCGAGATTCTGGCCGAGCCGGGCCGGTTTCTGGTCGCATCAGCCGGCACCGCGGTCTGCAAGATCATCGGCAAGGCGACCCGCGGTGACAAACTCTGCTATTACGTCGATGACGGCGTCTACCACACCTTTTCGGGCATCATCTTCGACCACTGCACGTACCACCTGAAGAGCTTCAAGCCGGGGGCAACGCAAATCTGTGCAGTCTTCGGGCCGACCTGCGACGCCCTCGACACCATCAGCCTGGCGGAACAGCTGCCCGAATTGAATTTGGGTGACTATCTCTACAGCGACACCATCGGCGCCTACTCGGCGGCCAGCTCGACGCACTTCAATGGCTTCCCACCGGCGACCGTTGTCCACATCAACCAGTAGGCGATCGGCCTTCACTCAACGGCCCGTACCCTGCGGACTCATCACCGCCTCCATCACCCGGTCGAGGTTGAAGCTGCCCGGCTTCTGCCGGGGGGGAAACTCACGAAAGCTCTCGAGCCAGCGGCTTACATAGGCCGCCGCCGGGGCAAACGCGAACATCCGCTCGGCCCGCCACCGGCCATAGTCGATCGCCTCGTGGTCGGCCCGCTCGAAGGGGTCGCTTCGCAGGTTGAAGAGCTTCGGCAGCCGCAGTTGCACGAACGGCTCCTGCCAGACGTTGATGCCCTGCGCCCGCTGCTCGAGAAAGCAGATCTTCCACTGGTTGTACCGCAACGCCGCCAGGTCACCGTCATCAGTCCAGTAAAGAAACTCCTTCCGAGGCCAGTCGGCTGTTCCCTGCAGTGCCGGCAGCAGGTTATAGCCGTCAAGATGCACGCGGTAGGCGTCTTTTACAGTTGTGTCACCAGCAGCCGCCAACAGGGTCGGCAGCATGTCCTCGTGTGAACCGATCTCATTGACCACGGTGCCCGCCGCGATCACACCCGGCCAGCGGATAACGCAGGGCACCCGGTAGCCGCCTTCCCAGTTGGTGTTCTTTTCACCGCGGAACATCGTGGTGCCACCGTCGGGCCAGCTCATCGCTTCCGCGCCGTTATCGGTGGAGTACATCACGATGGTGTTCTCGGTCAGGCCCATCGCTTCAAGACTGTTGAGTAACTGGCCCACATGGCCGTCATGCTCAACCATGCCGTCGGGATAGATGCCCAGGCCCGTCTTCCCCGCTGACTCCTCCTTCAGGTGCGTCCAGATGTGCATCCGGGTTGAGTTCCACCAGATGAAGAACGGCTTGTCGGCATCTTTGGCCCGCTGCATGAAGTCGAGTGTCTTCGCGGTCACCTCCTCATCGATCGTCTCCATCCGCTTTTTGGTCAGCGGGCCGGTGTCGGTGATCCGGCCATCGGCGAACGAGTGGATAACACCGCGAGGGCCGAACTTTTTCTTGAACGCCGGATTCTTGGGATAGTCGGGATGCTCCGGCTCTTCCTCGGCATTGAGGTGATAGAGGTTTCCATAGAACTCATCGAAGCCGTGATTGGTCGGCAGCATCTCGTCACGGTCACCAAGATGGTTCTTGCCAAACTGCCCGGTGACATAGCCCCGGGCTTTTAGAAGCGTGGCAATCGTGGGGTCTTCGGGCCGCATGCCCTCAGGGGCGCCGGGGAGGCCGACCTTGGTCAGGCCGGTGCGAATCGGTGATTGGCCGGTGATGAAGGCAGCCCGGCCAGCGGTGCAGCTCTGCTGGCCGTACCAGTCGGTGAACAGAGCGCCCTCTCGAGCGATCCGGTCGATGTTGGGCGTGCGGTAGCCCATCATCCCCATGTTGTAGGCACTGACGTTGAACTGCCCGATGTCATCGCCCCAGATGACCAGAATGTTGGGCTGTTTGGGCTCGGCTGCAGAGACTGTGGACAGGGCCAACGTCACCAACGCGGCCGTCGTGACGGCAAAAAGTCGCATCGATCTCTCCCCTCAGAAAAAATGTCGGTCACTATCGTTCAGTGGACCGTTGCCGGGGAGTGTAAGGAATCGATGGTCTTCGCAGAGAAATTTTTCCGTGGCTGCCACTGCCGTCAGGCTCGCACCGCCTCAATCAGGTGATAACCCTTGACCAATTCCTGCGCAACGTCGCTCCAGTTCTCGGGCAGGTGCTCCACGTACCAGCTTGGCTGCTTGGTGACGATCAAGAGGGTGCCACCGGGGGCCAGGGCAATCCGGGCGGCTTCGACGAACATCTCGGCAATCCGGAAGTCGGCGTAGTAGGGCGGGTTGGCAACCGCGAGGTCGTAGCCCCCCGGGTCGGGCACCCGGCCGCCAGCCTCGAGGGCAACGGTGAGATTGGGCAGCTCGTTGTGTGCCGCCGCCCGCCGCAGGCAGTCGACCGCCCGGGCGGATGAGTCGATGGCATG
>RFVE01000325.1 GCA_009922585.1 Planctomycetia bacterium | reverse complement strand
TCGGTGAGCCAGCCTTCACTGTCCCAACATGCCACTTGCCGAAGTGCCCACAGCGATAGCCGTTCGAGCCGAGCAGGTGGGCGATCGTGATCTCTTCCGGCCGAATCGACCAGCCGGGAGCGAATGTCCCCATTCGGTTGGGATGCCGGCCCGTCAGAAAGCTGACCCGCGTGGGTGAACAACTGGGATGGGCGGCGTAGAACCGGTCAAGTCGCAGGCCGGTGGCGGCCATCTCATCGAGCACCGGGGTCTGGACATGCGGGTGGCCGTTGTAGCCCGTCTCTTCCCAGCCATGGTCGTCACTCATCATCAGGATGATGTTGGGCTGCGGAGCCGCCAGGCAGGGCGTGGTGAACATCGCCAAAGCGGCAGCCAGCACAATCCAGATTGGTGGGGTGCCGGCCGGGAACGGAGGTGTCATGCGAAGGGGTCCGTGACGAGAGGTCCGGCCGGCTGACCATGGGATTGCCGCCGATTCGCCAAACAGTTTAGCCAAACATCAAAGCCAACGCCCGTCCCAAAGTCCGAAAGTGGTGGGCTGCCCCCCAACTAGTTGACCATTCCCGATGGGTGAAACGCTTGCGAAGGTGCCGTTGGTCGCCCTATTCTTCAAAAGAAACCTTTTTTTGGACAAGACGTTGCTGCAGCCGTACTACAGATGACGGTGAAACGCGATCGACAGTTCAGCGGCTACCGCGTCCGGCAGTGGAACGGATCAGCAACTTGCTGCTCTCATGTGAATCAGAATAGGGAATAGATGATGAAGCCAACTGAATCGGATCGGCAGCCGACCGAACGTCGTAAGTTTCTGGCACGCGGCGTTGCCGGCATGGCCATCGCGAGCACCAGTCACGTTGTGCTCGCCCGTGACGGCGTCCGAGTCGATTCGGAGTCGCATGAGCTCGCCAGGGACCTGACGACGAATGTCGATGTTGTGGTGGTTGGTGGTGGTACGGCCGGGACCATCGCCGCCATCCAGGCCGGACGCGCCGGGGCAAAGACGCTGCTGATTGAACGCAGCGGCCAGCTTGGCGGCATGACCACCGTCGGCGGGGTCTGCTACCCGGGCCTGTTCGACGCCTGGGGCAAGCAGATCATCGACGGCATCGGCTGGGAACTGGTCAAGGAATCGGTCGAATTGGACGGCGGCAGGCTGCCCGACTTTGCCAAGGTGCCGCAGGCCCACTGGCAGAATCAGGTCACCGTCAACCAGCACGTCTATTCGATCCTGGCTGAGGAAAAGTGCGCTGATGCGGGTGTTGAGCTGGCCTATCACGAGTTCATTCAAAACGCCGAGGCTACGCCGGCCGGTTGGGAACTCACATGCGTCGGCTTTGGCACCAATCGCGTCGTCCGCTGCAAACAGATCATTGATTGCACCGGTGGGGCGGAGGTCGTTGGCCTGCTCGGCTATGAACGGATGCGTGAAGAGGAGACCCAGCCCGGGTCGTACCTCTTCCAACTCGGCGGCACCTATGAGGTCGGCCGCAAGCAGCTGCACCAGATTTACGTGCACGGGGCCGACTCCACCAATTCCCGCACCGTCACCGAGGCGAAGCTGGCCGGACGCAAACTTGTCCTGAAAAAACTTCGTGAAGCCGGAGGCAAGAAGCGTCTGATGCACCTGCAGCCCGAGCCAGGCTTTCGCGAGAGCTACCGGATCGTCGGTGAGACCATGATCACGGTCAACGACTACACCTCCGGGCGGAAGTTCGAGGACGCCGTGTGCAATGCGTTCTACCCGGTCGACCTACATACGAAGACGGGGGTGCGTCCCCAGCCGCTCAAGCCCGGGACGGTACCGACGATTCCGTTGTCCGCGCTGGTGCCCAAGGGCAGCAGAAACATCATCGTGGCGGGACGGTGCATATCGAGCGATCGCCTGGCGAACTCGGGGTTGCGTGTTCAGGCCGCGTGTATGGCGATGGGCCAGGCGGCGGCATGTGCGGCGGCACTTGCGGCGAAGGACGGCACCACGCCGGGCGAGGTTCCGCTGGGCCAGTTGCACACGCTGCTCAAGGAACACGGCGCGATCATCCCGCAAACAAGCTAGGCTGACGCGTGATGAAGCGGCACTGGGTCTCGACATTGATCGCGATGCTGTTTGCGACCCTCGCGGTCACTGGCGTGATGGGGTTCTTCTTCCCCTTTAACCTGCTGACGGTGTCGGTCCATTCGCTTGTCGGCTTCGTTTTCATCGCGGCGGTCGGGTTGCATATCCGCAATCACTACCACCAGCTCCGCCAGTACTTCACCAGACGCAGCGCGGTCATGCTGGGCGTGTTTGTGGTCGGATTGATCACCGTGATCCTCTGGCAGCCGCCCGCGGTCACAGCCATCATCGGGCTGAGCAACAACCTCGGCCCGGATCCCGGCCGATTCGAACTCGACGGCCAGCGGATGCTCTACCGTTACGACCCAGCTGATCACTACCGCATGCTGCTCGAGGTGATGGGCGGCTCGGCCTACGACCCAGATGATCCGCCTTTTGTCGCGATCTGGGTCGAGAACAGCTCGGGGGACCAGATCAAGAGTCTGCATCACAGCAA
>RFVE01000324.1 GCA_009922585.1 Planctomycetia bacterium | reverse complement strand
TACCGCGGACCACACAACTGCTGGGTCTGACCCGCTGGTTCAGCATTGTTACGGTTTTGTCTTCGCTGATTGGCGCCTTGCTGATGTTCCTGATCGGAGCAGCCAACACCGGTGAGGCGGTGCTGCGGTACTTCGGCCTTCAGGTGGATGCCGCTTCCACGGCCACCAACAGCCCCCGGCCGGCGGCAAATCTGCTGCTGCTTGAGTCGCTCGACAACGGCCTGACGGGGCTCACCTTTCTTTACTTTGCCTACGGCATCTACGCCCTGTTCCTGACCACCTCTGAGACGATGGCCGAAGCCCCACGCTGGCTGAAGGTCGAGAACATCGCGGCGCTGAAAAAGACACTGCTGGAAGTGGTCGCGGTGCTGCTGGCCGTAATGTTCGTGCGGGTGTTGGCCGAGAAAATGCTTACCGACGGCCCCCGTTGGGAGATGCTGATCATGCCCGCCGGCATCATCGCCATCGCCATCAGCAGCCGGCTGATGTTCAGTCAGCCGTCACAGCCAACTACGATGCTGGAGCGGCCGGAAAAGTGAAAGCCCACCCCGGAAACCGGGATGGGCTTTCAGATACGCGCCGGGGCCTGAGTACCACCCGCCAGAAGGTTCGGACGAGTACGGGCCATTGCCCTGCGGCACGACAGTGCTGTTTCGTGCGATTGAGCGTTGATCGACCAGGCGTTGTCGATTCTTGAGTCGAAGTGCTTGTGGGCGTGTAGCTCAACTGACGCTCACTCCCCGAACCCTCGCAGCACTTGGCCATAGGTCATCAAGCTTTGCCGGCCCACTCTGGGAAATCCGCAACAGATGCTCGGGTTTTCGGCAGGAAGAGGAGAACGAATCAAAGACCTGGCCGGCTACGCGGGGCCACCGGAAGGACTAATTCAACGCCCTCCTCCCGTAACGCCTCAAGGGCATTCCGGGCGGCAGCCTGCTCGGCCTCTTTCTTGTTGCGACCCCATGCGGGCGGATACCGACGGTGGCCAATCTGGGCCCGAATCTGAAACTCTTTGCTGTGGTCAGGCCCAACCTCATCCAGCACCTCGTAGGTTGGTGCGACACCGAAGGTTCCCTGGGCCAACTGCTGCAACAGCGATTTATGGTTTGAGCCCTCCTTGCCGGAGATCACCTTTTCAATCTCCGGCCCGACCCAGCGTTCCAGAAATACCCGCGCAGGTTCAATGCCGCCATCAAGATAGATGGCCGCAACCAGCGACTCGAACATGTCTGAAAGCACCGAGTTGGGAACGGGCCGATGAATCGACATGCCCTTCCCGACAATCAGAAAGTCGATCAGGCCCAACTGTCGACTGATCCGGCTGCAGGTTTCACGGCTGACAACAGCCGACTTAATGCGGGTGAGATCCCCTTCGAGTGAACCAGGAAACTCCCGGTAAAGCCGGTCACAGACCACAAACCCCAAAATCGAGTCACCAAGAAACTCCAGCCGCTCATTCGAGGCAAGGCGGTGCTGCGCTCCTGAGGCGTGCGTCACCGCCGCCTGCAGCAGGCTGCGATTCTGAAAGGCATACCCAATGCGGGCCTCACAGGCTTCCAACCCGTCACTTGGTGGGGGGAGGCTCGGCTCGTCAGGCATGAAAAACTCCCTCAAAAACCCCCAAGGTGACGCTTTCCCCAAGGCTTCCTGTGGCCACGGCTGTCGGTCCGATCCGGCGGACTCCGGTCTGTTGGCCGAACCATCCCGGCAAAGCTGCCGTACAGATCCTTTGGAGACGTTATGTCTGTTGGGTATCGTCCCTTCGCATCGGATCCTCCTATCATAATGGAGAATTCGGCACCTGCACGGATGCGGACGGGCCTTTCCTGGCCGCGAAACGTGTCCGGTTCCATTTCCGGCGGGAAAGCCGGTGGGAAGAAAAGGAGGACAATTACATGTCAGAATTGAGCAAGCAAAAAATTTCGATGGCCGCGGGCGGCCGACCGGTCTTGATGGCGGCGGCGTTGCTGGCTGCGGCAACACTCAGCCTGGCGGTGCCGCCCAGCCTGTTGGCGGCCGACCCAGCGCCGGCCGACCCGGTGGCGGCGGCCAATGCGCTCTCGCGAGCTTTTCGCAATGCCGCCGGCAAGGCAACACCCAGCGTCGTGGTGGTAAGAAGCGAAACCAAAGCCCGCAACGTCACTTCAAATGGCAACGGCCGGGGCCGCATGGACAACCCCTTCCGCGGCACACCCTTTGAAGACTTCTTCCGCGATGGCATGCCGGAAGGCTTTGGTGCTCCCAACGGGCGAATGCCGCCCCGGTCTGGCATTGGGTCGGGCGTGATCGTCGACGCGTCCGGCATCGTGCTGACCAACAACCACGTGGTCGAAGGGGCAGACGAGGTGACGGTTGAACTGACCGATGGCCGCGAGTTCAAGGCGGTCGACATCAAGACCGATCCCGACAGCGACCTCGCCGTTGTGAGGCTGGCCGATGCCGACAACCTGCCGACAGCAGCCCTGGGCAACTCGGATGAACTGGAGATTGGCGACTGGGTAATCGCGATCGGCAACCCGTTTGAACTGGAGACGACAGTCAGTGCGGGCA
>RFVE01000323.1 GCA_009922585.1 Planctomycetia bacterium | reverse complement strand
CACGTCGAGTGCAGCAAGTTCTTCAGGTAGTTCGACTGTGGCGAGTCCACCGTCACCCCGCTGCTGGAGGGCGGCAACCTTCTGCCGCGTTTCGGCGAGTTGCCGGCGGCTTGCCTGCTCCCCAGGTTGAGTAAGTCTTCCTCCGAATGTCCGTCGAGCAGGTTGGCACGGTCTCTGTCTTGCTGCACGATCTGTTGCTCAAGCTGCTGGCGGCGGGCCAGCCGATCGGTGGCGGCCCTGATATCGACGACCCCGAGTTCGTTCAGCCGGTTGTGAAACTGCTCAGTGGCGGCGTCGTGTGTTTGCCGGGCTGTTGCCAGGGATGTGCCGCCACCCGGCGTGATCAACAGCCTGGTGCTACCGAGTATGGTGAGGCTTGCCGGATCGGTGATGATGTGGGGCTCACCGACGACTAGCGGGGCGTCATCAAGTTGCGCCTCGTGATCGCCAGTCTCCTTCAACTCGATTTTGGTTGCTAGCAGTTCGACGGTGAACCGGGCTTGCTGGAGCGGCTGCTCAAACTGGCGAAGTTTCTCGACTGCCTCGCCATCAATCGCCGGAATCTCATCGAGTTGTCGCACAAGCAAGTCCTGCTGCTGCTTGGCAGTCGCGATCCGCCAGTTGAGCGTGGCGAGCTCGCCAGCCTCGCGGGCAGCCTGAATGGCGATCCGCTGGGCCGCGTAGAGGTCACGGCATTGTTGCGTGCCGGCCAAGCTCTGGTGGGCCGCCTGCGCGCCGTGCCGCTCGGCTCATCCGGGGCCGACCCCTGCCAGACCCAGAGATGGGCCCATTGGCTGTTGAACACGTCGGCTTTGTTTGCCCGAATCTCTTCAACATGCAGGAGCCGTTGCAGTTCCTCCTCGGCGGCGTCTCTCTCCAGCCGTTTCTCTGCGTAGGATAAATAAGCCCACGAGCCGGTTCCGCCGCGAAGCTTCTTGGACAGGGTGTATCGCCGGCCACCGATTGAGAACCCAAGGGTCACCTCGGGGTCACCACCTGTCCGTGGCTGCATCTGCTCTTGCAGCTTGGCGGCATTGGAGCGATGCGGCTAGATGAGCAGCGATGGATCGCCTCGATCAGACTGCTTTTGCCGATCTCGTTGAGGCCGTGGATCAACAGCCGGTCGGCGTCGAGCGTGACGGAATGAATTCTCATTGGCTTCCCTCCAGCTGTCCGACCCGTTGATGCATCAGCGTCAGGGCAATTGCTGCCACCTCGCCCGCTTCGCCCCCTTGATCGATCTAACTAGCGAGCATGCGGGCGACACGACTGATGAGTGGGTCGTCGGCGCGGGTGGTCAGGGTGTTGAGCTCTGAAGCAGTCGGCTGTAGGGCGACGTTGTTCTCGTCGCGCAGATCGGCGAAATGGGCCCGCCAGGTGTGAATCATCTTTGCGAGTACCTGATGGCCGTCGAGGCCGAGATGGCCATCGAGCCGCAGCTTGACGACGGCATTGCCGATGGCAGCGCCAGCGGTAAGCTGCTGGTGGGCTGCGTTAAGCTGTCCCGGACCGTCGGCCGCAACGAAGTTTTCGGCATGCTTGCCCCAGCGGACAGCACCGGTTGCGACTGCCTCGACCTGCGGGATACCGCCCCTGGTGGCCTGAACACAGGCAACCTGCCCGGGCAACTGGCCGGACCTGGGAAACCGGTCAGTCTCGTGACTGCCGGCATACCAAGCCTTGTCGCCGGCCTGCTGAAAGCCGTGCCAATCGCCGAGGGCGATATAGTCGAGCTCACCAATTCGCTCGCCCAACTGGTCGAGGTCGATGAAGTTGGCTTGGGTCGGCTCGTCTTCGTCGTCGGCTTCACCCTGGAAATTGACGGTGCTGCCGTGGGCCCAGCGACCACGATGAAGCTGGCCTGACGGTCTCGGATGACGGCGGCAATGCGGTCGATCGCATCGAGTCGCTGGCTACGGAGGGCTGCCTACTGATCGGGATCGCTCACCCGTGAAAATGGCTTGCCGAGCTGCAAGTCGGCGGTGTGGATGAAGCTGGTCATGCCTGTCGTTGGCTGTCCTGGGGGCGGGTCATGCGACTGCGTGTCTGCGGTGAACACCAGGAAGTACGGCGGTCTGGCCACGGCGCTTCCGGGCTGTCGGTCACGTTATCAACAGACGTTCAGCGAGCAGCCTCCCGAGGCAGGCCGGCAGGTCGGCCGGGACGATCCCGGTGGCCGCCTGCGGAAAAATTCGGGTCAGCCCGGCCGTCAGCGGCCCCAGGCCGAGGCCGATGGTGGTGATGCCGATCGGCGTTAGGCTGGCGACCGCGGCGGTCGTCGCTGCTGGGTCATTGGGTTCGCCGTCGCTGAGCACAAACAGCAGCCGGGGATCAGCCGTCCGCTTCTGCAGTTCCCTGCCGGCTTGCGCAATTGCCTCTGCCATTTCCGTCCCGCCTCGGCAGGTGTTCGGCAACCGTGAGAGGGTCTGCTGCGTCCGGGGCGAGAGTGCCGCATCCCAGCCGAGTTCCTGTCGGCAGTCCTCGGCAAACGACCAGACCGCCACCGGCACGCCGATGCGATGACAGACCTCGAGCAGCAGCACGGCAGCT
>RFVE01000322.1 GCA_009922585.1 Planctomycetia bacterium | reverse complement strand
GACCTTGAATCACGAAAGCTGCTCGACAAGACGCTGATTGTGGTTGGCACCGAGTTCGGCCGACCAGCCAGCTTCGATGGCGGCGGCGGTCGGGGTCACCACTCGAAATGTTTTTCGATGGTGCTGGCCGGCGGTGGCCTGAGGACCGGGCAGGCGATCGGCACGAGTGACGAGCTGGCCATGAAGCCGGTCGCAGACCCAGTGTCGCTCCCCGACTTCCACGCCACGATCCATGCCGCCCTCGGCACGAACCCAGCCGAGGAACTCTACGACGGCGCCCGCCCGGTGCCGCTCACCGATGGCGGCCGGCCGATCGGAAAACTCTTCCCCAGCGCCTGAAGCTCTCGTCTTGCTTGGCGGTACTGTGAGGGATCATCAAGCAGCAGGTACGATACTGCGCGGTAGTGCGGTGCGGTTCCACGTGGCGTCGGCTGCAGAAAATGCTGCTGGTGAGAAGGCGAAGCCGCAAGGTTGGGGTTCATTTCTGAATTTCATGGACCCACCCCGACGCTACGCAAACAATGGACCACGAATCTCGATAAAGCCAGCAACGGAGAGCAAACGATGAAGCGAAGAGAATTTTTTGCCACGACGGTAGCGACCACCGGTCTCGGCCTTAGCCTTGCAGCTCCAGCCCGCGGTGCCGATAAGCCGGAGGGCCGGGAGTGCTACGTGCTCAATCGCTTTTTTTTCGATTCGCCGGCGAAATGTGACGCGTTCGCTGAATTTCTCCGTCTAGCCGTGCCGGCCTTCAATCGAGCCGGAGCTGCACCGGTTGGAGCTTTTCGGTTGTTTCAGAAAGACAACCCCAAACTGGCGGACCTCGATGGTGATCCAAACGAACTCTGGCTTCTCTTGCCGCACCAGTCAGCTGATTCAGTGATTGGGTTCACTGAACGACTGATGGCCGATCAGGCCTGGGAAAATGCAGAGGCCAAAAGTTTCATACTGGCACCCAAAAAAGCACCAGCCTACGAACGATTTGAGAGTTCGCTTTCTACCGCGTTTGCGAGCATGCCGAAAATGGAGGTGCCGTCTCAGAGTGACGACCGGGTTGTCCAGTTGCGAATGTACGAGAGCCACTCGATTGAACGGCATATTCGCAAAGTCGCCATGTTCAACGAAGGCGGGGAGATTGAGATTTTCCGGAAAGTGGGGCTCAATCCGGTTTTCTTTGGTGCGACGGTCGTCGGCTCTGCCCTTCCGAATCTCACCTACATGCTGCAGTTCGATGATTGTGAGTCTTTGGATGCAGCCTGGACCAGGTTCAAGGCTGATCCAGACTGGAAGAAGCTGAGCAAAGACCCTCAGTACGCCGACACCGTCTCAAAGATTACGAGTCTGATTCTGCGGCCGCTGGCGGCTTCGCAAATTTGACCAGCGATCAACCCAGCTGGGGGTTGTGGCCAGAAAGTAGGGTTCAGCAGGGGAGTAGCTGAGGGATCTGGCTGGACCCTGCCTCGCTTGCGGTGACAGTCGCCAACCCCTGTCAGTTGTTACCGATTCGGTAGAGATGCGTTTTGGTGCGAACGAGCAGGTCATCTCCGATCACCGCCGGCGAGGCCATGCAGCCGGCGGCTAGCTTGTTTTCAGCGACTAATTCGAACCGTTCTGGGTTGGCCTTAAAGACCACAAAGCCGCCGTCCTCATCACAGGCGTAAAGCCGGCCGCCCGACTCGACCAGCGATGCTGAAAAGCGGCCGCTGAGTCGCTCGCTCCAGCGGACTTCACCAGTGGCGATATCAAGACAGCTGAAGATGCCGGTGTCGCTCACCATGTAAAGTTGGTCGCCGACCACGGACTGGCTT
The DNA here is from genome assembly GCA_009922585.1 of Planctomycetia bacterium. Taxonomy (GTDB): domain Bacteria; phylum Planctomycetota; class Planctomycetia; order Pirellulales; family UBA1268; genus UBA1268. The sequence continues at coordinate 743 of RFVE01000322.1, read as the reverse complement.
GGTCGGGTCGGCGCCGACTTGCCAAATTTCCAGGCGACCCCCGTCGCGGTAATGTCTCCTGTTCCCTCGGGCCGGACGGCCAGCAGACGGTCACCACCGGCTGTGCAAATAACGACAAGTCCGTGTGAATAGAGTGGCCTGGCAGCTGCGTTGTAGCCACCGTGATAGACGGCCCAAAGTTCTTGGCCGCTTCGCGGATCGTAGGAGATAGTCGCGACGGCGGCCGGGCTGACTAACTGCAGCCTGCCAGCATGGGTGAAGACCTTCGGTGTGCTGTAAGCCTTTTTGAAATCACCGTCGTCCGAGCCGTAATTGATGGACCGATCGGTCTCCCAGACCGTCTTGCCGGTGTCGCAGTCAAGGGCCGCTACATATTGTCGATCGAAGCCGTCGAAGGTGAGGATGAGCAGGTTCTCAAAAAGAATGGGTGAGGAGCCGGGGCCGCGGTGGTGGTCGCAAAGGATGTCCTGACGCTGCCAGATGGTTTCTCCGCTGGTTGCATCGAGGCAGGCTGTCCCAGCGCTTCCGTAATGCACCCAGAGCCGCTTGCCGTCAGTCACTGGCGTTGGGCTGGCATAGCTATTGAAGGGGTGGCAGAACATCGGCTCAGCGATGGCAAAAACTATTCGGTCCAGCCGAACCTTTCCGCCTGCCGTCTCGATTGCCACCACTGAGAGTTGGCGGCCGTCTTCCGTGGCATTGGTCAGCCAGACAAGGTCGTTTGCCACCACAGGACTTGACCA
>RFVE01000321.1 GCA_009922585.1 Planctomycetia bacterium | reverse complement strand
AGCATGAAGACGTTCGATGTCCCATCGGTGATCTCGTGAAAACCGATCTGCTTGTTGTGAATCAGCACGCCGTCGATATAAAAAACACGGTTGTTTCCCTGGTTTGCGCAAGACGGCGTCGCTCCACCCCCTTGTACCCCGTAATAATTGGTGCGGTTGGAGTCGGGCGTGGCATTCACATCACTTGAGCACCAGAACGACGGGTTGGGGCGATGAAAGAGGGTGTCATTGCCGCTGAGCCCCGGAACATTCGACGACGAGGTAAACCGGCTGTCGAACGAGGCTGAGTCATACATCGCCGTCTGCTCCAGAAACGGCAGGATCAGCACGGTCCACGACGCCCTCGCTTCATTCGCCGAGTAGCTCTTGCACCAGTTCGTCGGATACCCCGTGACGTTATTTGCCGACTGCGTGCCAGCAGGAAACTTCTTGTGAGAACTGGCAAAGTTGTGCAAAGCAAGACCAAGTTGCTTCAGCTGATTGGTGCAGCCCGACCGGCGGGCTGACTCCCGAGCCTGCTGCACCGCGGGCAGCAAGAGGCCGACCAAGACGCCGATGATGGCAATTACCACCAGCAGTTCAATTAACGTGAACCCCCGGCCATTCGCCTGAATGCAATTTTTTTGATTCATCGCTTTCGCTCCCAAGCCTTCCCCTCCCAGTAGGGTAAGAGAAGACGTTATCACAGCGTTGCGATTATGGCAATATTTGGCAAAGCCCCGGTTCACAGACACCGTCGCTGCCGACTATGCACAGGCACCTATTTGCTGCGTCCTCCAGACGCCTGACTTACAAGTTGCCGCAATTGAACTGCATCCGTCGTCGGCTTCCCCGCCACCACGTCCGCCTCGCGAAAACTCGCCATCAAGATCGTCCGATCATCGGTTCGGCTGTAGTCGTAAATAATCCGGATCAGGCCGTCAGAGACCTGCTGGCCATCCGGGTACGACACCCCATTTCGCGCGTCAAGCAGCAAGCCGCCTGACCACGTTTTGCCGTCATCGGCTGAGAGAAAGGCGGTCAGGTGTGAGCGGCCTGTTCGCTTCTCGACGGCACCGTGCTTGACCAGCAGCAGGCTGCCCGACTGCAGCCGGCGGATGAAGAACCGTGCCGAGGGGTGGCTGATGGCCGCGGGCGTCAGATCAGGCCAGGTCCGACCATGATCGTTCGAGACGCTCTCGCCGATCCCGTACGTGGTTCGCGCCAGCAGCCAGAGCGAGCCGTCCTGCCGCTCGATGAACATGTGCTCGTCAAAAGCCCGCTCGGCCGCCGGCACGTTACAGCCGCCGCGGACCGTCCAGGATGCGCCGCGGTCGGTCGACACCACCATCTTGGCGCTGTTGTCAGTCTTGCGCCAGGTCGATGCCGGCAGCACCCACTCGCCCGACGAGAGCACGAGTGGCTTGCACATCATCACACCGTCGGTGATCCGGCGGGGGGATTCCCAGGCCGGCTCGGCCTGCTCCGGATCGGACGTCTTCAAAAACCAGACCCCGCCAATCGTGCACTCATGGCCCACGGACTGGGCCCACGCCAGTCGCAGGCTGCCGTCAGGCGCAACCCAGAGTTCAGGATCGAAGGCCCGACGCGGTCCCGGCCCGTCGGGGTCGATGACCAAAACCTCCTGCCAGGTCGCCCCGCCGTCGCCGCTGGTCGAGAGGACGACGTAGTTGTTCTGGTCCTCGGCCGGTGTGACACCGGCACGCTCGGTTGGTCACTGCCTGCTCAGGCTGGGGCGGACCAACATAGTCAGGCGGTTTGAAATAGATCTGGTCCTCAGCCAGACCGACGGAGGTAGCCAAGACCATCATCGCCATCACCATGAATCGCCTCTTCATCATCATGCTGCTTCCTGGGTTCTGGGCCTACTGGTTCTGGGCTCGCTGCTTAAAAAGTAAGAAGTTGCGGGACCTCGCCAGAAAGGCTATCACCGTCATCATCGCAGTCCCAGCGTTTCTTCCCGAACGCCCCGAGGACGTCAGCACGTGCAGACCTCGCATGAACGAGGCTTAGACAGCGTCAAAGCAGTGCGACGCTACGAAATACCACGAACTGGCACGTTTACTGTTTCGCTAACGGCAGCGAGAAGTCGTAACTGCCCCCCTGGGCCGGCAGTTCAACCTCAATTTCCTGCGGGGGGAACTGCGGTGTGAATGACTCGCCCTCCGGCAACGGCACTGGCGATTGCGAGGTGATGCTCACCCGGTACGGCCCGCCGACGATCCCTTTGGCCGCCGTAACTTGGAACGCACCATTCTCGACAACGGCAACACTTCCCGGACCGGTGTTGCCCAGGTCATCGTTCGGTGCCAGAAATATCTCTGCCCGCACGACGGGCTTCCCTTCGTAGGTGACCGTGCCCGACAGCGGATACCGCTGCGGGCCGGACGGACCGCTGCCGCAGCCTGCACTCACGAGCAAGACCGCCGCAACGGCAGCGTAGCTCCTTGCTCTGCAGATGATCTGTTGGAACGCGACTTCTCGTCCCGCCCAACGCCGCAACAATGCGTTTCGGAAGAAATCAAAAGTCACCGACAACATCTCCGTCATTGCGAACAGCCAGATC
>RFVE01000033.1 GCA_009922585.1 Planctomycetia bacterium | reverse complement strand
ACCGCCCATGCCGCCACCCATACCACCACCACCCATACCGCCACCACCGATTCCGCCCATCCCGAATTGGGCAAGCACCGGCACGCCGGCAAAGGCGTCGGGGAGACGCAGGGTTAACGGCTGATCTGATTTATTTTCGACAACAACCTGCGCTGAGCGAGAATCATTGGGAATGTATTTCAAACCGATCAGGCCGGCAGCTTCAGCCGCCAGAACATCGCGCGGGACCACCGATCCTGGCGAAGACGTCACACGCTCCGCGGCAGATACTTGCGAGGTTCCAATAAGTCCCAGCAGGAGCCCCAAAAGCCCAACGAAACGTTTCATGGAATTCAGTCCCGGTCCGACACTTGATTCGCCTGCAACGCGCCTGGCAACGGACACGCCCGGCCACCCGCCAAGGAGAGGCACTGCACAAAAGCAACACCCTTAGTATTGCTTCGGATAAAGCGGGGAGGAAATCGGACCAGCTCGACCGGATCTGCCGATCGCATCGATTACCGGGAAAATACCGCCCTCTCGAAACCTATCGCTTTGAGAACTGGGTGCCACGGCGGGCACCTCGCAGGCCGTACTTTTTCCGCTCTTTCATTCGTCCATCGCGGGTCAGCAAGCCACCCTGCCGCAGCGGTTCAGCCAGTTCCCCATCAAAGTCCTTGAGTGCCCGGGCAATGCCCAGTCGGCAGGCACCCGCCTGACCGGTCGGCCCGCCACCAGTCACGGTGATGTCGACATCAACCAATTGCCGGCGGCCAACATGGCTCAGAGCGCCGGCAACCAACTCACGGTCTTTGACGGTTGGAAAATAGACCTCAAGCGGGCGGCTGTTCACCGTCACCACCCCGCTACCAGACCGCAGCCGTACGCGGGCCACGGCAGTCTTTCGCCGCCCAGTGGCAATCACATTACCGGCGAGATCAACCCGCTTACGGTGAGCCGAAGCCGCCCTGGCAACGGACGCCGAATCGACTGCAACCGCAGTCTGGCCGGTGGTGTCAGCTGGCGTCGGCTGGGTGGCAGCCGGGGGCTCGGGCGAATCGGTGGGCGATGAGGCGTCAGTCGACATACGAGTGAACTCCGGTTGGTTGAATGGTGAGGGGTGCGGAATCGGCTCAGACAGCGGCCACCCGGCTGACGCCAAGTTCCTTCGGCTCAGGCTGCTGGGCAAGGTGCGGATGGTCGGGCCCTGCGTAGACCTTGAGTTTGCCAAGCATCGCCCGGCCGAGTTTGGTTTTGGGCAGCATTCGTCGGACCGCTTCCTCGATGATCAATTCCGGGCGACGCTCACGACGCTTCTCGGCCGTCTCGGACTTGAGCCCGGTGTAGCCTGAATACCAGCGATATTCTTTCTGTTGCCACTTTTTCCCACCGAACTCGACCTTTTCGGCGTTGACAATCACGACAAAGTCGCCAGTGTCGATGTGCGGGGTGTAAGTCGGGCGATGCTTGCCCATCAGGATCATCGCAACATCACTGGCAAGCCGCCCCACCCGCTTGTCGGAGGCATCTACCAGCCACCACCGCTGTTCAACCTCACCCGGCTTGGCCATGAATGTTTTGGTCATCGTTATCTTCTTTGATTCATTCTTCAGCAAATATTGCACTAGAACGCCCACGAACGATTGCCCGACGTGGCTTCTATTCCCTTTTGTTTGGCAGGGTGCCTGTGAGCCAGCCATGGGAGCCCCGAAGGATAGCAGCCCAACCCCGTCCACTCAAGGCACTGCACCAAACGAACGGCCTCTGCGGGTAGCCATTTGCCAGCGAGGTGACAAAACGGCAGAATCTGGCCGTCGCCGACTAACGCCGCGGCCCACTCCCGTAGAACCCGTATTTCCAATCCCCGCCCCAGAGCCTCGAGCAGCCGAATGAAAATCGCGGTCCTCAAGGAAAATTTCCCCGGTGAAACCCGCGTTGCCCTCGTGCCGGCGGCGATCCCTCCGCTTATCAAGGCGGGCCATTCAGTCATCGTCGAGCGAGCCGCGGGGACTGCCGCCGGCTTCGCAGACGATGACTATGCCGCAGCCGGTGCCGAACTGGTCGACCGTGATGGAGCCCTGGGGGCTGACTGCATCCTCGCTGTCCGGATTGCCGGCAGCTGCGGTGAAGCCTGGACAGCTGACCGTGGAAAGCTTTCAGCCAACACGGCATTGATCGGCATGGCCGACCCGCTTGGCAGCTGTCAGGCCTGTGCTGAAGACGCTGCCACCGGTGCAACGATCTATGCTCTTGAACTGGTTCCCCGAATCACGCGGGCTCAGAGCATGGATGTGCTTTCCAGTCAGGCCAACATTGCCGGTTATCGGGCCGTGCTGCTCGGAGCCATGGCCCTGAAAAAAATCCTGCCCATGATGACCACCGCGGCGGGCACGATCCGACCCGCCAAAGCGTTAATTCTCGGCGCCGGCGTGGCAGGCCTTCAGGCAATTGCCACGGCCAAGCGGCTCGGGGCTCAGGTCCTCGCCTACGACGTGAGGCCTGCAGTCAAAGAACAGGTCGAGAGCCTCGGCGCGAAATTTGTCGAACTGCCACTGGAGACAGGCAGCAGCGAGACGAAAGGTGGGTACGCGAAGGCAATGTCGGAGGAGTTCTACAAAAAGCAACAGGAACTGCTTGGCAAGGTGATCGCCGAGTGTGATCTGGTCGTGACGACGGCGCTCATTCCCGGCAAGCCAGCACCGACACTGATAACCCGAGACATGGTCGCCGGCATGCAACCCGGCAGTGTCGTGGTTGACCTTGCGGCCGAGCGGGGCGGCAACTGCCAAGGAACAAAGCCAGGTGAAACCTGCGTCGTCGATGGCGTCACCATCCTCGGCCCGACCAATCTGCCCGCTGAGGTCGCTACTCACACCAGTCAGCTCTACGCCCGAAACGTGGTGACCTTCCTCAACCACCTGATCAGCTGCGGCTTCCCATCCGATGTGTCCGACGACGAAATATGCCGCGAGACGCTGGTGGCCAAGGGGGGCGAACTGGTGCATCCTCGGGTCCGCGAGTTGGCAGGCTTGCCCCCGCTTGAGCCGGCAGCCACCACCGGCGACGATCAACCGACCGCCCAGAGCCCCTCGGACTCTTGAACCTTACACCGCTTCTGCTTCTGAATTGACGTCCCTGACAAAGGCAACCCGATGCCCAACCCGCTGCTGCTCGACTCAATCACGCTCCTGGCCACTACGCCGTCGGGGGAAGATCCTGCCTCAACCTTTATCCGGCTGCTGACGGTCTTCCTGCTGGCCATGTGGGTCGGCTTTGAGGTGATTACCAAGGTGCCGCAGCGACTGCACACGCCGCTCACAAGCGGCTCGAACGCCATTTCAGGTGTCACCGTTGTCGGCGCACTGGTGGTTGCCGGCAGCCTGACCAGCGGCTTTGGCAGCCTGTTCGGGCTGCTCGCTGTCTTTCTCGCGATGATTAACGTCGCCGGTGGCTTTGTGGTGACGCACCGCATGCTCGAAATGTTCAACCCGAAGAAAAAGTAACGCCAGTTTCACCACCGTCTGGCGGCCAGCCGACGGCACCGAAGGGATCAAAAGGAATCTCCATGTCGAGCCAGGCCTGGATCAATCTCGCCTACCTCACCGCCTCGATGCTGTTCATCGTGGCCTTCAAACTGATGTCGGGGCCTCGCACGGCGGTCCGAGGCAACTACCTCGGTGCAGCCGGCATGGCAATCGCCATCCTGGCCGCCTGCTTTGAACAACCAGTGGCGGCAAGTGTTGCCAAAAACGGCATCTGGCCGCTCGCGTTGCTGGCGGCCTTTGCTGCCGCCGGCGGGGGCATTGGAGCGACAATGGCAAGGCGTTGGCCGATGACCGGCATGCCCCAGATGGTGGCCCTGCTCAACGGCTTCGGCGGGGCCGCCTCGATGCTGGTGGCAGCGGCAGAGTTGACCAGCACCCACACGATCGCCCGGTTTGGCGAAGGCACGGCTCAAACGGCTGCCCAGACCAGCCTCGGCTCGTGGACACAGTTCGGGATCGCCATCGGGTTAGCCTGCCTGATTGGCTCGGTCACCCTCACCGGCAGTCTGGTCGCCTTTGCCAAATTGCAGGAACTTCCTCGGTTCAAAAAACCCTGGGATGACCCGAATCGCCAGTGGTTCAACCTGGGGCTGGGCATCGTTGTGGTGCTCCTGCTGTGGGCGATGTTCAGCAATCCACAGCCGTTGCTCTTCCTCCTGCTGGTGCTGGTAGCGGCCGCCCTCGGGGCAACCCTCACGCTGCCGATTGGCGGTGCCGACATGCCGGTGGTGATCTGCCTGCTCAACAGCTATTCCGGGCTGGCTGCAGCGGCCGCCGGTTTCGTGATTGACAACTCGGTGCTGGTCATTGCCGGATCGCTCGTCGGTGCCAGCGGTCTGATCCTGACGGCGATCATGTGCAAAGCCATGAATCGGTCACTGGTCGGCGTGTTGTTCGGTGGGTTGGGCACCACTGCCACTGTCGATGCCGACGAGGTCTACGCAGGCAAGATCAAGGCGGCCGAGACCGAGGAGTTGGCGATGGTGCTCGAACAGGCCGACCGGGTAGTAATCGTGCCGGGGTATGGGCTGGCAGTTGCTCAGGCCCAGCATGCGGTGCGGGAACTCGCCGACGTGCTTGAGGCCCGCGGCACCACGGTCGAATATGCCATCCATCCCGTGGCTGGCCGAATGCCCGGGCACATGAACGTCCTGCTCGCTGAGGCCGACATTGAATACGAAAAGCTTCGCGAGATGGACGACATCAACCCCACCTTCCCCGAGACTGATGTCGCGATCGTGATCGGAGCCAACGATGTCGTGAACCCGGCGGCCCGCACCGATCCCAACAGCCCGATTGCCGGCATGCCGATACTTGATGTCGACAAGGCTCAGACGGTGATCGTGGTCAAACGGTCGCTTTCGCCTGGCTTCGCCGGTATCCCCAACCCATTGTTCGCCGCCGACAACACCCTGATGTATTTTGCCGACGGCAAGAAGGCGTTGATCGACCTGACTGCGGCAATTGCTCGTGACTAGCCAATCTGCGTAACGCTTGCTCAGAGCACCTCGGCCCAAAGCGAGTCTGAAACCAGCAGACCGGCACGGGTGAGGCAAACTGTTTCGCCATCGTCCTCGGCCAGGCCAGCCCGTTGCCAGCGGGCAAGTGCAGCCTTGGCAAGTTCATCGACGCTGAAGCCGCTGGCATTGGTAAAGGCCTTGCGGCTGACCCCCGCCCGCCGCCGCAGCCCGACCACCAGCCGCTCCCGGGCTGCTTCCTCGGCGGTCATGGTTTCGACCTCTCCAGTGGCATCCTCAGCCGCCAGCATCCGTTTGATCCAGGTTGTCGTGCTGCGGTGATTGGTGATTCGGGTACGACCGTTGAACCGCGCTGCCCCGGGCCCGAAGGCCTCCCAGGGCCGGCAGTCCCAATAGGCTTCGTTGTGCCGGCAGCGGCCCCCCGGTCGGGCAAAGTTTGAGACCTCGTAGTGTTCGTAACCAGCCGCCTCCAAGTGATCGATCGCCAGCTCAAACATGGCCCGTTCAGTCTCTTCAGGCACCGGCCGCAACAGCCCCTTCCTCCGTTGGCTGGCGAAGGCGGTGCCTGGCTCCCAGGTCAGGCAGTAGACCGAGACATGCTGCGTGCCGAGGGCAGTGATCGCCTCGAGGTCGGCCGCGACCGCCGCCGGCGTCTGCCCCGGGGTGGCGGTCATCAGGTCGATGCTCACCGTCAGCCCGGCTGCCAGCAGCAGGTCGGTTGCCCGCCGGACGTCAGTTGGGGTGTGGTCACGGTCGAGGCTCGCCAGCGTCGCGGCAGCGAGTGACTGCGCCCCCAGGCTCACCCGCGTCACACCGCAGTCTTTGACTGCAGTGACCCACTCGTCGGTCACGTCGAGCGGATTGGCCTCGACTGTCACCTCGGCCGCAGCAACCGGTCGGCAGGTTGGGGCAAATAGGCTGAACAGCCGCCGCAGACCATCCGAGCCTAGGTGGGACGGCGTCCCACCCCCTAGGTAGAGCGTGTCGAGTTCCAACGGTTGCTGAAGCCGCTCAAGCTCGCGACCGAGGGCCGAAAAATAGGCCGCCAGCAAATCGTCCCGCCCCGCCACCAGCGTGAAATCGCAGTAACCGCACCGGTGCCGGCAGAAGGGGATGTGGACGTAAGCGTGGCGGGCATCGGGCATGGTAAGAAGATATCCAGAAGTCACTTTTGGATTTTTTGTGAGCCGCTGATAAAAATTTGCTGGGTTTTATCCGGTAATCGACTTGAGGAGTAAGGGATCATGCGAAAGATTCTTGGAGGGGCCGCTCGCAGTGGCTTCACGTTGATTGAACTATTAGTAGTGATCGCCATCATCGGCGTTCTCGTCGGCCTCCTATTGCCGGCAGTTCAGCAGGCTCGTGAAGCGGCCCGTCGATCCCAGTGTTCAAACAACCTCAAACAACTGTCACTGGGCATCCACAACTACCATTCGGCAAACAAAAAGTTCCCGCTCGCCTTCTGGGCACCGCTGCTCACCAAGGGGCATCGTGGCAGCCCCACGGAATGCATTATTACGGGGTCATGGGCGTTGTGGTGCCGAACGCCGCGAACGCGAACTACTCCGGATACGGCTATAGCAATGCGGGAAACTGGCCATTTGCAATTCGATCCACTCAGGGCATCTTCAGTGCCCGATCATCAAATCCTGCTGTCAGCCGACAGCCCGACGGGACCTCAATGAAGGATGTGACCGACGGAGTCTCCAAGACCTACCTTCTCGGCGAAATCTCGTGGGACAAGATGTGTACCCAAGGCAATTTCAACGTCAAGTCTTATCTCGTCGGTTACGGTGGCTGGGGAAGCGGCCAGTTCTACAATTCAGTTCGCAACATTTGGTACAGCCGGCCGATCAACACATCAAAACTACAGATTCAGACTGCCGCCATCGCCACCAACGACACCTACAACAACATGAATTGGGGCAGCAACCATCCCGGCGGCTGTCACTTTTCGATGGGGGATGGTTCGGTCCGCTTTGTCAACGAGACGATCAGCATGGACCTGTTTATGGCAGCCGGCAGTCGGGCCTCGGGCGAGCCGTGAGGTCAATCGCAGCGGCCACAGGCGTCCGTCGCGAGAGGAGAAACTGGACACGATGACAAGACTCCAGACACTGTTGATATGGTGTGTGTCGGCGGCTTTGCCGTGCACCCTCGCTGGCTGTGGTGATGGCGGACCGCCTCGCTATCACATTAGCGGTGTCGTCACCTTTGACGGCCAGCCTGTGCCCGCTGGTGCAATTTCATTCATTCCGGTCGGGGAAACCGACGTGCCCCGCGGCCCCGGCTTCTGCCGATTCACCGAAGGCAACTACGAATCCCGCAGTGGCCGCAGTCCTGGGAGCGGCCCTTACCGGGTTTTGATCGACGGCTACGACGGTGTTCCGTTTGAAGTCAAACTGGGGGAAGAAATCGAAGAGCATCCGATGGGCAAGCCGATCTTTCCGACGCACATAGTCGAAGTCGATCTGCCGCCGGAACATGGAGGCAGCTTTGATTTCGAAATCCCAGCCACTGAGTCTGGGCGGCTCAGAGCCAGACGTTGAGCCGACCGTCGAGCAGGTCGGGGAGCTTCTTCGCAAGAATTCGCCGAATGCGGTCGTCGGTGTACCGGGTCGAGTAATGAGCCGCGATGATCACCTCGTTGCGAAACCGCTCGCGGCGGGTGAGGAAATCATCGAGATGCATATGGCCGTATTTGTGAATCTTCTCCCGACGGTGGCTGCGGGCGACAAAAGTCATTTCCGTAATCAGGATCATCGCCTCGTACATGGCGGGGCAGTGATCAAGCCCGTCGGGGTTTGAATCACCAAGATAGGCCACCAGAGGTGTCCGCACCTCGTGCGTGACGTCGACGCCTGAAAGCCTGAGGTCGCGAATCTGGGGCCCGGCCAGGCCTTGGTACTCGTGTTTGAGCTTGCGACGACGGTCCCAGACCACATATCCGACACTCGGCAGGGTGTGGCAGGTGCTCGAGACCGTCACGACATGCTCACGGGAGAGCTCAATCTCGTCACCGGGACGGGCCGGCAGCAACGTGCACGGGAGCCGGCCCCGGTCCAGCCGCGAGACCGCCCGTAGCAGCCGCTCGATCGGCTCAATCGCCGTCTCCGGCAGATAGATTGTCGGCGGCTCCATCTTCATCATCCGCCGGCGGGCAACGTAGACCGGCAGGGCGGCGATGTGATCGAGATGGGTATGGCTGATGAACCAGGTGGAGGTCGCCATGAAGCCCCATGGCTGGCCACCCAGATCGAACCCAAGCTTCAGCTCCGGCACCCGCCAGTAGCTCTGGACTGCCGCCCGCGAATAACCCTCAACCGTCAGCCCTTTATGGGTGAGCGTCCGCAGCGGGGCGTTTTCGATCATGAAGCTTCCTCTTCCTCCGAGCCCGAAGGACTCCGCGGCTCCAACCAGATTTCTCCATACAACTCGTCTTGCCTGGTCGTCAGCCGACCACGTCGGACTAGTTCGAGGGCTGCCAGAAAGATACCCACCACCCGCATCCGCGGCATCTCGTCATCGAAAAGCGTTGTGAAGGCTACCCTGCCCTGCTTGGACAACAGCTGTTCGATCCGCTCAATGTGGACCTCGATCGGGGTGTCGTCGTGAATGATCTGCCGAGGCTTCCGGCGTTCTTGCCGCTGTAGCACACGAGTCAATGCACCGACCAGATCCCAGACCTGGACATCGGCGAAGTGAATCTCGGCCGGCGGCCCCTGCCGCGGCAGTTCTTCGGTATGGGACCGAACAAATCGTGACTCCCACTCCCGGGCCCGGTCCTCCAGCAGCACTGCGGCGTCCCGGAACTGTTTGTATTCCAGCAGCCGCTCCACCAAATCTTCCCTGACCGGCTCGAGCGACTCCTCCTGCTCTTCTGGTCGGGGCACCAGCGCCCGGGCCTTGATCTCCAAGAGCACGCTGGCCAATTCGACAAATTCCCCGACCTGATCGATCGCCAACTCCTCCAGCACCTCCAAGTAGGCGACAAAAGCCTCGGCCACCCTGGCGATCGGCACCTCGGTCACGTCGACCTCGTGCTTTTTCACAAGGTAGAGCAGCAGATCGAGCGGACCGGCAAAGACGTCGAGATCGACCTTGAAGGCCACGGCTGGCTCCTGGGCGGGAATATGAACAGCCCATTTGCCGTTAGGCAGCCCCTGGTGTCAATGCCGCCATGCCGCCTAACGGTCCGGTCGGGTACGCTATGAGTGTCTTTCTTCCTCCGGCTTCCTCCTGCCACCGATGACCGCCAGCACACCTCATCCTGACGCTCTCTGGGCCCCATGGCGGCTGGCCTACATCAAGGGAGAGGCCAGTGACGCGGTTGTCCCCAAACCAGACAACTGGCGGCCGGGGGCCGAGACGGGCTGTTTTCTCTGCCGAGCGGCGGCGGTCTCATCAGACCATGACCGAGATCTGGGGGTGATTGAACGGACTCCCCAGAGCATCGTCGTGCTCAACCGTTACCCCTATGCCAACGGCCACGTCCTTGTCGCTCCGCTCGATCACCGGGCTACATTGGCCGATCTTGATGATGTTGAGTTGCTCGACCTTCAGCGGCGGCTCGCTGGCTGGTGCAGCCGGCTGGAACAGACGATGCAATGCCAAGGATTCAATGTCGGCCTCAATCTCGGGCAGGTGGCCGGCGCGGGCCTACCGGGGCATCTGCACTGGCACATTGTGCCACGGTGGCCTGGTGATGTGAACTTTATGACGAGTGTTGCCGGGGTTCGGGTGATCCCTCAGGCCCTCGACAGCCTCTGGGAACAGCTCCGGGAGGGCTGATGAGCAAGACAACGGGCCCGAGAGTGGATGGTGGGATCTCCTCCGCCCCGCCCGCTGACTGGCGTTCTCGCGAAGCTGTGCTGCTGGGCTCTTGGGCGATGCATGCCATCGACTCAGCTGGCCGGCTCCACCCGGAGCCGGCCCATCCCTTTCGCAGTCCCTACCAACGCGACCGTGATCGGGTAGTGCATTCAGCCGCCTTCCGTCGGCTCGCCCACAAGACGCAAGTCTTCACTGACTATCCCGGCGACTACCACCGTAGCCGGCTGACCCACACGCTGGAGGTGACCAGCATTGCCCGAACCCTGGCCCGCAGTCTTGCGCTCAACGAAGACCTTGTCGAGACACTGGCTTTAGCCCACGACATCGGCCATCCACCGCTGGGCCATGCCGGTGAAGACACCCTCAACGAGTTGCTGGCCGACGAGGGTGGCTTCAACCACAATAGGCAGGCTTTGCGAATCATGACGCTCTTGGAGCAGCGATACCCGGGCTTTCCCGGCCTTAATCTTTCACAGGAGGTGCTCGACGCTCAGGCGGTGCGAGCCCGGCTGCCGGATGCCCCATCACCGCTCCTGGAGGCCCAGGTGGTCGATGCTGCCGACTCGATCGCCTACGACACCCATGACGCTGACGATGCCATTGAACTTGGCTTCGTCAGTCTCGATGAACTACTGGAACTACCTTTGGTCGCCACAGCGGCGGCCAGCGTAGGTCAGCGGTACGGTCAACTCGGGCCGCTCGCCCTGCGGCGGGCAGTGCTTCACGAACTCGTAGAGATACAGGTAGCGGGGCTCATTGAGACAACCAGCGCCCAACTCCGGGAGCAAGGCGTTGACTCCGTCACGGCGGTTCGAGCAGCCTCGACGAATGGAGCCCGACTGGTGGCCCACGCAGAGGCCATCGCCACCGGCAAACGTGAGCTTGAGCGATTTCTGTTTCAGCAGGTCTACCGCACCGATCGGGTGATGGCCGTGCGGCAGCAGGCTCAGGGCCAGCTCCGACAATTGTTCGGCTGGTATTGTGACCACCCAGGCGAAATGCCTCCCCGTTATCGCCAGCGGGTCGACTTGCTAGGACTGCAGCGGAGTGTCGCCGACTACATCGCTGGCATGACTGACCGGTTTCTAAACCGCAACTTCCACCGCCGACTCGGTTGAACGACCCGCGTAGCCATCAGAATCAGCCCTACCGGCCCGTGGGGGTATTCACGCCCTGCGGCAGAAGCCAGCAGGGCATGGTACTATTCTATCGACGAAGATTGCCCAGGCTGTCACCAACCCCCGCCCCACACCACAGAAGTCCACACCATGACACTCGTCGTCCTTCGCTCATTGTTTTTCATGGTCTCTCTCGGGATTGCCGTCCTCATTTTCAACGGTGAGGCCATGCAGTCGGCTCCCGGCTGGGTGCCGTGGCTTGTACTCATCACGATGGTCGGGTTGCCAATCGGTGTCATCGCAACCGACATGAGGGTCCGTAACAAGGACCTGACGGTGATCACTTCGATCTATTTTGGCCTGCTGATTGGCGTTTTCCTCACCTACGTGGCGGTGCTGGCACTCAGTCCAATCTTGGCCTCTTTTCCCGACTCACCGGTCATCCCCTGGCTCGCACCGATCCTGGGCATGCTGCTCTGCTACGTCTCAACAAGTCTCCTGCTGCAGACCCGAGATGATTTCCGTTTCATTATTCCCTACGTTCAATTCGCCCGGGATGTCCGTGGCCTGCGGCCCAACGTGCTCGATGCCAGTGCCATCATTGACGGCCGGATCGCCGAACTCGCCGACACCGGTCTTTTTCAGAGCCGGTTTGTGGTGCCCGCGACGGTCATGGAAGAACTTCAGGACATTTCCGACGCGGCCGACAAGACCCGCCGGCTGCGGGGTCGTCGCGGTCTTGATATTCTCAGCCGCCTGCGAAGCACCCCGACGATTGATATAGAGATCCTCAGCTCACGAGAGCCGCTTACCGACACAGCCTCAATCGAGTCGGAGATTCTCGAACTGGCTCGAGAGCTCGGTGGCCGGGTCATCACCAATGACCCCAACCTGATGAAGATCGCCGGCGTCCGCGGCGTACCGGCCCTCAACGTCAATGATATCGCCGTCGCGTTGCGGCCGTCGTATGTCCCCGGCGATCTGATTGACGTCAAGATCGTCAAGCCCGGCGAAGAGCAGGGGCAAGGGGTCGGCTTTCTCGATGATGGCACGATGGTGGTGGTCGAACACGGCCGTGACGTGATCGGCCGAACGATTCCGGTCAGCGTTACCAGCACCCTCCAGACGTCCGCCGGTCGGCTGGTCTTCGCCCGCCCTGAGATGCACCGGGCCTAGCAGACTCTCGAAATAGTCTGCCGCTGCTGAAATGCAGTGACCACTGTTGTTACTCAGCGGCGAGCACCGGTAAACGGTTGAGGGTGTACCAGCCCGTGGTCGTGCGCAACGGTTCACCTGCGGTGCTTCGCAGACCAGTTGCCTGTAGCTCATGCAGGCAGCCCTCGCGGAGATTGCCGACGGTCAACCGCACCCGCCGGCCGTCGGCCGAAAGTTCGACCGCTGTGATCGGGCAAGGCTCCTCATCGACCACCGGGCTGCCATAACCCGACTGATAGATGTAGGTAAAGCCACGGGCGTCATACCTGGCAGGATCGGCCGCCGTGACCGGGTCGACCGGCTGGGTGAACTCAATTTCAAAGCCAGTGGGCAGAATCCGCATGGCACGAATTTCAAAGGGGGTCGTCCCAGTCCAGCGAACCCGCTCAAGCGCAAAGCTCCCCGGTCCGCGGGAGCCCCAACCCCGGTTCGTTCCGCCGACATAGAGCGTGCCCGTGGGGGAAAACTGCTCAGCCAACGAGCCGCTCCGAAACCCCTCCAGCATCCGAAAGCAGGCTCCCTGGCGAATGCCTTCGACCTCTTCAATGCAGCACCGCATCACGATGCTGTGACTCTGGTCAGTCACCAACAGCTGCCCAGCAAAGGGACCGAAGCCACCCTCGGTCGTATCACAGACAACCCCGGCAGCGCTCTTGCCCATCAGGTCATAGGGGAACTGTACCGCCGGCGGCCGCAGCTGCTCAATCCGCTGCATCTCAGTGGCGATTCGCGAGCCGCTCTTTGGCTCAACCGGGGGCTCGCCCATGCCAGGGGCCTGCTCATACCAGCGGTTCCCGCCGGGGTGCCCCATGAAGTCGCCGGGAACCAAGTGCTTGAGGCTACAGGTGCCGTTCCAGAGCCCCTGATTGTCGGTGTAGTAGACCTCCCCATCACAGCCGAACCCAACTCCACCGGGGGAGCGAATGCCGCTGCACGTCGGGACGGTCGTGCCGTTCTCATTGACCCGCAGGCACCACCCCCGAAAGAGGCTCTTGCTCGAGGATGAGCCGGTCAGACAGAGCACCACCCAAATGTCACCGGCGGCATCGAACTTGGAACCGAAGGCATACTCGTGATAGTCGCCGTTGATGCCCCAGCCATCACTGACCGTCTCAAAGCGGTCGGCACGGCCATCGCCATCATCGTCTGCCAGCCGCGAGACTTCACCCCGCTGGGTCGCATAGAGCCAGCCAGCATCGGGTCCGACCCCATCAGCCGGCCGCCAAGCCAGACCGAGCACCTCATGCAAGCCAGCTGCAAACCGTTGCCAGCGGATGCCCGTAGTTTCTCCCTCTGTGCCGGTCGCCATCCAGATTTCACCTCGGCGGCTGGCCACCGCGAGACGATCAGAGCGGCCGTTAACCCCCGGAATCCACTCTAAGGCTCCGACCTCAAGTTCCGCATCCGGGGGTGTCGGCAGCTGCTCGATCGTCCAGAAGTCAGCCTGCTCGGCAGCCTCACTGCAAAGAGCAGGTCCGCAGCAGACAGCCAGGGACAAGCCAATCAACTGAGTGAATCGAAGCACGGTCACCATCTCAGTTCCTCCTCGATCTCGATACGCTTGTTTATGAACGTCAACGGCAGCCGCAGTTCCACCCGACCGTCTGCCTCATACCGGACAGTCTGCGGATGCTGCGGGCTCGTAGCCCGGACCCGCCAGTAGCCATCGACCCGGTACCAGCCGTCAGCCTCGGCCTCGATCGACTTCCCCGCAGCCAGCCGGAAGGCGACCGCTGGCAGTGGCTCCCCTTGGATGGTCAACCGCCGCCGTAGGCTGACTGGCATCAACGCGCCGCTGTCGTCAGTCGTCGCAATCGGTTCATAGTTCTCCACCACCTTTCGCCCCAGCCACTCCCAGCGAAAGCTGGGCCGGCCGGCAGCATCGAGGCTGTAGCCCCTGAAGCGAAACCCTGCGACCGGTCCCTCGGCATTGCGGTTCGATCCAACTGGCCAAGCCGCAGTTGTGATTTCCGACTCACTCGCGAAGCTTGCCAGCGGTGTTGCTTGATCTGGTGCGAACAACCCCTTACCGAGCGGTGGCTGAAAGCCCTGCCCCCGGCCACTCCAGTGCCGGCCAGCATCAATAAAGCCACCCTGCCAGACCAAGGCCAGCCGTAGCTGGTCGGCATCCCAGGCGAGGTGAACACCCTCGGGAGAGCCGACAGCGATCGCCCGCGGGCCTGCCCCTTCAATGAAGTTTCGGTAGATGATCGGCCGATCGGTTGGCACCAGTTCGATCGGATTCTTCCCGGCCCCGATAGGCGGCCGCGGCTTGGCGGCGGCGACATACCGCCAGACTGCCTCGATCTGGCTGGCTGCCGTGCCGTCGAGGATGTCGGGGAAAAAGCTTTTTCCATTCGGCCAGCTTGCCGGCATCCGGGTGCCGGGCCGGAACCGCTGCGGGTCTTCAACATAGGCCAAGAACCACTCGTGTCGCAGGCGGCGTGGCATTCGGGTCATGTCGATCAACCCGAGGCTCTGCCCCTTTTCGCCTCCGAAGGCATGGCATTTGATGCAGCCGAGGGCCTTGGCACCGACGAGGGTCCGGCCCTGCTCAATCACTTCAGCCTCAGGATGGCCAGAGAGCGCGGGGATTGCCGCTGCCGTCTTCGGATCGTCAGCCAGCAGTTCGGCAAGCGCTACAACGGTTGGCTGGTGCCACTTCGGCATCAGGGTCCGCAGTGTCTCGCCCCGATCGCGGCCACCCTGCAGCAGCACCTCATTGATGAAGCTCGGACGAAGCTTGTCGCCGACTGCGGTCAGTGTCGGCGGTAGCCGCCCCTCGTCGCCGAGTTCCTTCTGCTTCCCATTGAACAGTTCGTTACGGACCGGTTCCTTCAGCACTGGCTCGTCATCCTCGTCAAACAGGGCCACTGCTGGTAGCACCCCGCCCTTGCCCGGCTGTCCCGGCTCAGCACGGCTGTGGCAGGCGTAGCAGTTGAGGGAGGTCAGTAGCCGGTCGATCGAGCGTTCGCGTGAAGGGGACTTGGACCCCGCGGCCGACTGGAGCCATCTGATCGCGGCCAGCATGGCCTGCCGCTGCGTCGCATCGAGGTCATACCGGGGCAGCCCAACAGTCGGCGATTCAGCGAGACAGCCGGTCGCCGCCACCGGTAGCGTTGCCAGTGCCCCGGCAGCAACCGTGCTGGCAATCGGCTGGCTATCCTTGCCCACGCTTAGCTGATGACAGTTTGCGCAGCCACTGGCCGCAAAGTGCATGCGGCCCGCAGCGAGGAGGTGGTCAGCGGTTTCCTCTGAAATCTCAGAGAGACCGGCCAACTCGCTGCCCTTGTCGCCACCATCCGGCTGCTCGAGCAAATACGCGACAACATGCCGGCGGTCACGCTCATTCAGGGTCGTCGCCGGCATGCGGCCGGCTGGCCGCACCGCGAAGGGGTCTTTCAGAAATGCTTCGAGCTCTTGGGGCGACCACTTGGCCGCCAGATCATCAAGCGGCAACAGGTCGGGCAAGCCGCCCGCGTCGGTGGTGCGATCCACCACATGGCAGGTGGCACAGCCACTCTGGGCAAACACCTGTGCCCCGGCATCTGCCTTGGCATCGCCAAACCAGTCAGGAGCGGCATCAACATATCGACCGGTTGTCCTCAGCAGATAGCTCATCGCTGCAACTCGCTCCCGCCGCTCGGCCGCCGAAAGCCCAGCAAGCACGTCGGGCATGGTCGAACCCGGTTGAACCTGATGGGGGTTCTCGAGATACGCGGCGATCCACGCCGGCCGCAGCCGCTGCCCGGCCCTGTCGAGCACTGGCCCGGCTTTGGCATGGAGATGCCGGGACAGCGGTTCGCTCGGGGCATGGCAGTTCACGCAGCCCAGTTCACCCAGCAGCAGCAGGCCGGCCTCAGCGGCAACGTCGGCGACGGGCGTGCCGGTCAGTAGCGGCCGACTGAACCGCTCAAAGCCTGCGATCCGGGGTGGGTCTGGAAGATCAGCTACAGCAGTTGCCCGGCTGCCAAGGAGCCCTGCCACGAGCATGGCAGCAGCGCAGAGCGGCTCAAACCACGGGCCGGTGGATCCCAGAAAACACTTCATATTGAACGTTGGAAAAACTGGTTGGTGACATCTCATGAAATAAGAGGATACTGTGAGAGTTCTGGTTCAGCACCCTGCCCACTCAATTGACAGGATCTATTTGCGATGGGATTTCATTCCAACATTTTTAACTGCGGCTTTCTGCCTGAGAATCTTTGCGCCGGCTTTACACGGCTACTCGAAATCACAACCGCGACCATGATCGCCATGCTTTTGATGTCACCATCAGCCGATGCTGACACCGCTAGCCGGCCCAACGTGCTTTTCATTCTCTGCGACGACCTCCGCCCCGATGCAGTTGGCTGCCTGGGGTCGAAGCATGTCAAGACGCCTCACATTGACGCGGTCGCTGCCGACGGCGTGTGCTTCACCAACAGTTTCTGCACAACCTCACTCTGCTCACCCAGCCGGGCCAGCATCCTGACTGGCCTCTACGCACATGCCCACGGGGTCCGCAACAACTTCACCGAACTCCCGGCCAACCTGGCGACCTGGCCTGGCCGGTTGCAGCAGGAAGGCTACGAAACCGCCTATATCGGCAAGTGGCACATGGGAGAGGGCAACGACAGCCCCCGACCCGGCTTCGACTGGTTCGTCTCACACAAGGGCCAGGGCAAGTACTTCGACACCGAATGGAACGTGAACGGCCAGCGGCGCGAGACACCGGCAGGCTACTACACCACCGTGGTGACCGACTATTGTCTCGACTGGCTTGGTCAGCAGCAGGACAAGCCTTGGGCCCTCTGCCTCGGCCACAAGGCACCGCATTCGTTCTACTTTCCCGAGCCCAAGTATGAGCATGCGTTTGACGACGTGACGGTTCGCTATCCGGCGAGTGCCTTTGCGCTTGAGACGCAGCCCGACTGGATCAAGCAGCGGCTGCCGACCTGGCACGGCATCTATGGGCCGCTGTTTGACTGGCGAAAGAAGTTTCCTGACCGGCGGCCTGAGGCGGTGACTGACTTCCAGCGGATGGTTCGGGCTTACTGGGGCACGGTTCTGTCAGTTGATGACAGCGTCGGCCGGCTGGTGGCCTTCCTCAAAGAGACCGGACAGTACGACAACACGGTGATCGTCTTCATGGGTGACAACGGCCTGCTGGAGGGTGAGCACGGCATGGTCGATAAGCGAACGATGCACGAGCCGAGCATCCGGGTGCCGCTGATTGCCCGCGGGCCGGGCCTGCCGGCAGGGGCGACGGTGGCCGGCCAGGTGCTCACCGAAGACATCGCCCCGAGCATCCTCGACCTCTGCGCCGCCGCACCGCTTGCCGACATCGACGGCCGCTCCTGGCGGCAACTGGCGGCGGGCGACGATCCCGAATGGCGGACGGCGTGGATCTATGAGTACGACTACGAAAAGCAGTTTCCCTACACCCCGAATATCCGCGGCATCCGCACCGACCGCTGGAAGTTCGTCCGCTACCCGCACGGCGACGGCTCCCCCGACCGGCACACGCCTGAACTCTATAATTTGGAAGAAGACCCCCAGGAACTGACCAACCTCGCCGAGAATCCCAACTTTGCTCAGCGGCGAGCTGAACTGGAGCGACAACTGGCCACGGAGCTTGCCGCCCTTGGCCTCACGCCTGAAAGCGACACGATGCCACTCGACGAGGGCATCAAGACGGAACTGCCGGATGAAAAGATTCGCTGAATGAGAACCGAAGGTCGTGTTCTTGTTTTGTTTCGATCGCCACGCAGGCACGAAGGAAAATGAAATTTGTCCGGCTGGTTTTCGGTGTGCTTTCCCTGGGTGTGGTCACTGTCGCTACGGCAGTGGCAGAGCACCCGGGGATGGTGGTCTATCGCGAGCACTGCAGTCACTGCCATGGCGATGGTGGCCGGGGGACGGAGGACTATCCCGAACCACTCGCCGGCAGCCTGTCGGTCAATCAGTTGGCTGCCTACATCGATCAGACGATGCCTGAGGATGACCCGACATTGGTAACGGGTGATAAAGCCAGGCAGGCAGCTGAAGCAATCCATGCGGCTTTCTATTCAACGATAGCCCGCGAGCGGAACAAGCCGGTACGGCAAGAACTCTCACGGCTGACCGTTCGACAGATGCAGGAAACACTCGCCGATCTCGTCGGTAGCTTTCGGAACCAGACTCCGCCAGTCGATGATCAGCGGGGCCTGAAGGCTGAGTATTTCAGTGGTCGCGGATTTGACCGAAAAAAACTCGCTCTCGAGCGGGTTGATCCAGAGGTTCAATTCGATTTCGGCATCGCGAGCCCCGATGCGAACACCATGGAATCAAAGCGGTTTTCCATCCGCTGGACAGGGTCGGTTGTCCCACCTGAAACTGGCCGCTACGAGTTTATTGTTCGCAGTGAGCATTCGGTAAAGCTCTACGTGAACTGTGGAACGTCCGAGGCACCGACCATCGATGCCTATGTGAAATCAGGTGACGACACCGAGTTCCGGGCCAGTGTCGACCTCCTCGGTGGCCGACCCTATCCCTTGCGGCTGGAGTTCTCAAAGGCCAACCAGGGGGTCGATAAACCAGACCAAGAGTCGGAGTCTCCCGCCACGATCAAACTCTGCTGGAAGCCCCCGCATGGCGTCGTCGAAACGGTGCCGGAACGGTGTCTGCTGCCCACTGAGAGTGCCGAGTCGTTCGTGCTGACCACACCGTTTCCACCCGATGATGCCTCGATTGGCTATGAGCGAGGCACCAGCATCTCTCCCGAATGGTTTGCAGCCGCCACGGCAGCGGCGATCGAGACAGCCGACTATTGCCTTGCGCACATTGATCGCCTTGCCCGGGTCAAGCGGAATGCCAACGACCGCGAAGCGAAACTCAAGGCCTTCGCAGCCACCTTCGCCGAGCGCGGCTTTCGCCGGCCGCTCTCGGACGATCTGAAAAAGGCTCTTGTCGCGGCCCCCTTCGCCACCGCCCCCGACCTCGACACCGGGCTCAAGCGGTCGCTGCTGCTGGCCCTCACCTCTCCGCGGTTTCTCTATCGCCAGCCCGCTCTGGTAGCCGCTGGCAGACCCTCCGCCTTCGACATCGCCAGCCAGCTTTCCTTCGGTCTCTGGGACTCATTGCCCGACGCCCCGCTCGCTGCTGCTGCCCGTAATAGCCAACTCACCACGCCTAAAAACATCCGCCAACAGGCCGAGCGGATGCTTGCCGACCGACGGACTCACGCCAAGCTTCACGATTTTTTGTTCTCGTGGCTCCGAGTCGACCACGGGCCTGAGATCATCAAGGATCACGAGCAATTCGCTGCCTTCTCACCCCCGGTGGCCGCCGCCATGCGAACAAGCCTGTCACTTCTGCTCGAAGAGGTGGTCTGGGATGAGGCTTCCGACTTTCGGCGGCTGTTTACCCACGACGAGGTCTTTCTCGACGGCACTTTAGCGCCGCTGTTTGGTTTGTCACTGCCGGCTGACGCGGCCTTTCAGAGCGTCCGACTTGATGATGGCAGACGGTCTGGTCTGGTCACCCACCCCTACATGCTCAGTGTGCTCGCCTACACCGACAACACCTCGCCAATTCACCGCGGTGTTTTTCTGGCCCGCAGTGTGCTTGGCAACGTCCTCAAGCCTCCCAAGGAAGCAGTCGCCCCGCTGGCAGCCGATCTGCACCCTGACCTGACGACACGGCAGCGGGTGGCGGTCCAGACCAAGCCGGCTGCCTGCCAGACCTGCCACACGATGATTAATCCACTCGGCTTCGCACTTGAGGACTTCGATGCGATCGGACGGCACCGGACGACTGAGCAGATCGGTCAGAATGAACGCCCAATCGATGCGTCCGGCAGATACCAACCCCGCGTTGGTGAGCCAGCAACGTTTACGGGCGGCCGGGAACTCGGGGCCTATCTGGCCGTCAGTCGCGACGCTGCCGAGGCATTTGTGCAGAACCTCTTTCATGCCGTGATCAAGCAGCCGCTGCGGGCCTGGGGCCCTGAAACCCTGGAACAGTTGGTGGACCGCTTCATCGCGAATGACTACTCAATCCGGAAACTGCTCATCGAGATCCTGCTGGTTGCGACCTCTTCAGCAGCAAGTGAGCCTGCGGCGGCTTGATGGACAGATCGGACATCCAATCCACTGGCCAATCGACGGGTCTGACCGCTTGAACGCAGCAAGCAAGCTCTTCGACCACTATTCGAGACGCAGTAACGTCCCGAAACACTGCCGACAAACAAGAGTGCTTCTTCAAGTCTGATCTAGAAAATCTCACATCAAGAAAACACGATGGTGTCGAGATCGGCTGCAGCAGCGTATTCGAAATAAATGTCCAGGCTTCGAGCACACGGCAGCTTCTCCCATTACGGCTACCCCTTCAACGCAAGAAACTCCGCCAAGGTGAGCGTCTGCAATGAGCGAAACCGGGTGAAGTCGCGATCTTCCGTGAGCAGCATTGTCGCCCCATGCTCAAGGCAGAGAGAAGCAATCTTGGCGTCAAAGACAAGATTGCCAGTCACCTGAGACTCCTCAATCAGCCGCCGCAGGAGCCGCAGATGACGATCACCCGGCACCAGGAGCCGCACCGATGGACTTGCAAGCAACGAGTCGATTGAATCGACGGCGTCAATGACGGGTGTCGGCGGATCGAAGAGCTGGTCATGCGAGACAATCCGGAAAAACTCGCCGACACAGAAAATGGGAACCGCCCACGCCTCGTCCCCTTCCGCTAACAGTCGCAGGGCCGCGACCGCACTGGCATGAAAAGTCGAT
>RFVE01000320.1 GCA_009922585.1 Planctomycetia bacterium | reverse complement strand
GCCGATGACCTCGGCTATGGGGATCTCGGGTGCTATGGCAGCGAGATCAATGCCACACCAAACATCAATGCGCTGGCACGCGACGGTCTACGCTTCACCGATTTCCACTCCGCTGGCGCGATGTGCAGCCCGACGCGTGCCTCGATCCTCACCGGCTGTTACCCACAGCGATTCGGACGGATGTTCGACGGCGCACTTTCCGGCACGACTCAACGCCATCTCGGACTACCGCTCGAAGCCACGACCATTGCGGAGATACTGAAGACGAATGGCTATGCCACCGGCTGTTTCGGCAAGTGGCATCTCGGCTACCAATCGCCCCTGCTGCCGACTCATCAGGGCTTCGACGTCTTCCGCGGGCTCGTTTCCGGCGATGGCGATTTCCATACCCATATCGACCGTTCCGGCAACAACGACTGGTGGCACAACGACCGAATCGAAATGGCGGAGGGTTACACCACTGACCTACTCACCATGTACAGCATCGACTTCATCGAAGCCCATCGCGAAGAACCGTTTTTTCTCTACCTGCCACATCTTGCGATCCACTTTCCCTGGCAGGGCCCGGATGACCCGCCGCATCGCACGGCCGGCAAGAGCTGGCATAATGACAAGTGGGGCGTCATTCCTGATCGCGGTAACGTTACGCACCATGTCCACGCGATGATCGAAACGCTTGACGCCAGTGTCGGAGCCATCACCCGCTCACTGCGACAATGGGGTCTTGAAAAAGAAACGGTGATTGTCTTCACGTCTGATAACGGCGGCTATCTGACGTACGGCAGGGATTTCAGAAACATCTCCAACAACGGCCCCTGGCGTGGTCAAAAAATGGAACTCTACGAAGGCGGTCATCGTGTTCCGCTGATCGTTTCGTGGCCCGGCCGAATTTCACCGGGTGTCACGGACGAAGTCGCGCATTCCAATGATTTGTTTCCCACCTTGCTCAGCCTCAGCGGTGCGGCGCCGATCGAATCCGACGGCGTCGATCTCGCTCCATTCTGGACTGAGCGGGCGTCGCTTCCCAAACGCAGCCTCTTCTGGCGAACAATGTCCCACCGAGCCGTCCGCAGCGGCCCTTGGAAGCTTGTCATGCCGCTGCAGGATGACGGGAAACCGGAACTCTATAATTTGGACGTCGATCCGGGTGAACGGCGCAGCCTGGCGAACATGAAGCCGGACATCGTAAAGCAACTCACCGCCGCTTGGTCGTCGTGGGACGCCGACATCAATCTCAGCGCTAAAGAGTACAGCCAATGAGAGCAGCCGTTGTGATCCTGACGGCCTGCATTTTGTGCCTTGCGGAAACAGGTCTTAGCAGTGACATGCAGCTTCCTGACGTCCTCCCCGTTTCTTGATCCATCCGGGATGTTGGTGTTTTTGACCTTGGCACCACCCCCGACGGGCGTGGCAATGAGTGCTTCGAACAGCGATGGTGCTCGGTCGCCGTTCACCGACCGTCTGCCGTTGAAAGCACTCTGCGACGGCTACAGGCCAGTAGGCAGTCCCGAGCCAACTTGATCGATTGAATCCGCTGGCGGACAAGGTCCTCCGACACGCCTGCCTGTTCCAGGGCAGCCACTTGCCGATGGTCACCGTTTAGAGCTGAAATCGGACTGTCTGCTTGAGAACCACTCACGCCTGTCGGTTTCGGATGATGACCACTTTCTTCGTCAGTGGTCGATCTCGCGTAGCCACAGGGCAGCTGCCGCCGCCAATACCGCAACCGCAACTGCGCCGCCAACACCACCTCGGCAGCCGCTGGCGTACGCTCGCCCTGAACATTGAAGCCGAGTTCGGCCAGTGAGGCCATCACGGTCTCCCAGTCGGCAGCATCTGAAGGCCTTTGCCCAAAGTAATGCTGGCTATTCTGGCCACCGGCGTCGGTCGGCAAACATGGACGAAACATGATTCGAAACCTGAGGGAGAAGGCTTTTCGATTCAGCATCCGGGGACCATTTAGCCCCCACAGGCTGGCCTGGTGAGGGCGCATCCACCCTCTACAAATAAAAGCGAGAGGCGAGGCTCTCAGGGGCAAATTTCTTGCGGCACCCCGGGCGAAAGAGGGGGATGAAATTCGCGTGACCCCCAAGCAGTCTGGTAGGCTCCCCAATCGGGCAAGCGAAAAGAGAAAACACCTTCGATCGACAGTAGCATGGATGACCCTCCGCTCCCGCCCACGGTCGCGGACTGCCTGCTGGATCTCGCCGGCGGGGATGATTCAGCCCGAGCCCGCATCCTTGAACTCTGTAGTGAGCGGCTCCGGCTGCTGGCCCACCGGATGCTCAATCGGTTTCCGGCTGTCCGCCGCTGGGAGGACACCGATGATGTCTTTCAGAACGCCGCGCTGCGGCTCTACCGCTGCCTGGGTGAGGTTTCAATCGAGTCGCCCCGCGAGGTGATGGCCCTGGCAGCCACCCAGATTCACCGCGAGCTGATCGATCTGGCCCGGCACCACTCCGGGCCGATGGCATTCGGCGGCAACCACGCCACCGGTGTACTGCCGCTGGAGGACGAGTCAAACAGCCGCCACCCAGCTGCCACGCCAGCCGACGCCGGTACATCC
>RFVE01000319.1 GCA_009922585.1 Planctomycetia bacterium | reverse complement strand
CCGGAGCGAACGTCCGGCGAGATGGCATGGGCAATGCCCCGTCACTCCACAAACAGCCCACGCCCTTCCCGACGTATCGAGTGGGGCAGGGCGATGATTCCGCTGGTCACCCTGACCACCGACTTCGGCACGGCCAGCGGCTACGTGGCGGAAGTGAAGGGGGCCTTCTTTCGCCGGCTGCTCACCGCGGGGCAGGGCAGAGGGGAAGCAGCGGCCAACGCTTGCCAGCTCGTCGACCTGGCCCACGATCTACCGCCGCATGACGTCGCGGCTGCCGCCTGGTTTGTCGCCAGCAGCTGTTTTGGTTTTCCCGCTGGCACGCTCCATGTGCTAGTCATCGACCCCGGGGTCGGCACCGATCGGCCGATTGTCTGGGCCGAGATCGGCGACCAGCAGTTCCTCGCCCCCGACAACGGCCTGTTGTCACTCGCAGCCGCCCGGCACGGTCTGCGGCGGGCCAGGCAGGTGCCCGTGCCGGCTGCCGCCGCAGCCACCTTCCATGGCCGGGATGTCTTTGCGCCGACGGCCGCGAATCTCGTGGCCGGAGCTGACTCGACGCTGGGCAGCCCACTAGACGACCTGGTCAGCCTGCCCTGGCCGCAGCCCCAAGAGACATCGGCAGGCCTCTGCGGCGAGGTCATCCACGTCGATCACTTCGGCAATCTGATTACGAACCTGCCCGACCGCCTGCTGCCCCGCCTGCAGGCCACCGGCCAGATCGACTGCGGCGGCACGACGATCGACCACGTCGTCAGCACCTACGGCGAGGCGGCCCCAGGCAGCCTGGTGGCCCTGGCCGGCTCGCAGGGATTTTTGGAGGTTGCCGTTGTCGCCGGCCGCGCCGATCAGCGGCTTGCCGCCGGGCGGGGAACACCTGTCAGGCTTGCGTGAGGGAATGACTCGGGGTGACCCCCGAAGGCTGAGCAGATGAATGAATACCGTCGGCTACTGCTGCCCACCTGCGGGGGCGTCGATCCGAAACGCCGTGATGCCCGACCGGGCCGTCGCCCCGCGGAGGGTCAGCCGATGCTGCTCGTTGCTGCAATGCTGCACAAGGACCGTCTCAGTGCCCGGCGGCTGCGGCTCATACGCTGATACGAACTGTGGATAGGTTTTCCACTTCACCTGAAAACCAGCGGGGAGTTCGATTTTTTTGTACTGCAGGCACCAGGCCAGGTGCCAGTCAGCCGGCTCAATCACTACCCGGCCCGACCGCGAGACGAATCGCTCGTCGCTCAAGCCTTCACCATCAGCACCGGTCACCGACCCCTCAACACGGAAGCGAACCCGCTTGCCGTCAGCACTGGACTCCGGCAGACAGGTGAGCGTCCAGTCCTCTGCAACCGGCGGCTGCTCAAACGACACCTGCTTGATCGCCGGCATCCACATCTGCGGTGCTTTGCTCGGCCGGCTGACGGCCCAGCATTCACGGCGGACCGCCAAAGGCTCATCGTCAAGGAGCACCTCGACTGTTGCAGTGCCGCCATCACCAGCGATCGCCACCACTCGATTCCCCGTGAAGGGCAGGGTGAGGCTGCCGTCAGCCTGCCGCTGGATAACCGGGGCATTACTGGCAATGCTGGTCACCGTTCCGGCCTGTGGCGTCGTTTTCAGCCCCGGCACGGGATACCAGGGGTAGAGGTCATGCTCTGCAGTCCGAATGAGCGATGGGGATGTGAACCCGCCAATGGCCGGCTTATGGAACACGAACTTTGCGGCAGGAAATCGTTGGGTGAGAGCCTGCTGTACACGTTCCGTCCAGGCCTGGGCCGTGATCGACTGCCCATAAAACATCCAGCGAATAGTGGCCGGGGTTTCCGGCGTCGAGGCAGCAGCTCGACCCATCGTCCGCTGAATGAAGGCAACGCTGGGGTTGCCCGGCTCGGCGGCCTTCACCACGCCTTGGCAAATGCACTGCCCCCAAACGAGCAACAGTGGAACAATCACGAACCATCGATTCATGCTGGCAGAGCTCCCAAAAGAGATGTGTTGAAAATTTGTAAAAATTTGATTGGGCAATGAGGGCCACCCAGCGGTCGACGGCCGATAGTATAAGAGGAGAAGAGAAGTGGGACGCGTGTAGCTTTTTAAGGCCGCCGATCGGACGACAGCAACCTGTCGAACAGCTGAGGACCATCCATGACAAAGGCCACCCAGCCTGCTGCACCGATCGCCCTTCAGGCCGCGACACGGCCAGCGGTCTTCTTCCTGCTGACCGTTTTCGCTGAAACCGACCGCGACCCCCGGCTCGACCACTGGGCCTGGCAGCCGCTCGCGAAGCCGGCTGTGCCGACCGCGTTGCCGGGCCAATTCGACAGTGGTAACCCGATTGACCGCTTTCTCGCCAAGAAGCTCGCCGAAAAGGGTCTTGCCCCCGCCCCCTTAGCCGACCGTCGCACGCTGATTCGCCGGCTCAGCTTCGACCTGACCGGCCTGCCACCGACACCCGCGGAGGTGGAGGCGTTTCTCACCGACCCCGCTGCCGACGCGATTGCCTACGAACGGCTGCTTGACCGATTGCTCACCTCAACCCACTACGGCGAGCGGTGGGCTCGCCACTGGCTCGA
>RFVE01000318.1 GCA_009922585.1 Planctomycetia bacterium | reverse complement strand
CCGCCGAAACGGCTCCGTCCCGGTGGCGTGGCAGGCCGTTCGACGGCTGAGGCAAAGCAATTGTTTGGCCGGTTCTACGGGCAGACGTCTCAGTCGCAGCAGGCGATCGGGAAGGCCCTGGAATGGCTGGCCGCCGCCCAGGCTGACGATGGCTCGTGGCAGTCGGGCAATAACCAGGCACAGGCGACAACCGCCGTGCTCCCGATTGACGGAAGTGGTGTGACCGCCGACGTCGCGACCACGACCGCCACTGCCCTGCTGCCGTTCCTTGCCGAAGGTGTCACGCATGAGCCTGAGTCAGCTGAGTCGCTGTGGCTGGAGGCGTATCCTGAGGTAGTGCAAAAGGGGCTACTCTGGCTGGGCAACCGGCAGATCGAAGCAAGCCAGCAGGTACCTGGGCTGATCAGTGAGAGCCTTGCCGGTCAGTCCCTGGGCCTGACCGCCTTCAGCGAAACCCTGGCCCTGAGCGGCGACCGTCGTCTGACTCAGAACGCCAAGCTCGCCGCCAAACAACTGGCTGACCAGCAGGCCGACGATGGCGGTTGGCCCCAAGGTGACACAATCACATCGCTGGCAACCGCCCGAGCCGTGCTGGCACTTGAGGCGGCCAAGGCCTGCGGCGTTGGGGTGTCGGCGGGAAACCTCCGTCGGGCGGAGAAGTATCTTGAGCAGGCGGGCGTTGGCGGCGACCAGACCCCACGGGCCGCCTATGCTGCCGAGCCAGGCGGCCCGCCGGACCCCACAGCCACTGCCGCCTGTCTGCTGGCCTGGCAGTATGCCGAGCTGCCCCAGGACACCCCCGACCTGCTGGCAGCTGCCGATCATCTGGCCTCGCTGGCACCGCGGCTTGAGGATGAAGGCTTCAACCAGCCGATCGACTTTCTGCTGTTTGCCGGTGATCTCCTTCGTAACCTTGAAGGCGACCGTTACGACCGCTGGAATGCCCAAGTCAGATCGTTTCTCTGTCGCACCCAGGAGCAAGAAGGAGACAACACTGGCAGCTGGAACCCGGACATCTTTGCCGGCGGCCGGGACCGGGTCTCCACAACCGCCCTGGCAACCCTCTGTCTGCAGGCCGCCTACCGAACGCTGCCAGCCTATCGGCAATAGCTGGCCGTTGCGGCGTCATTCACGGCCGCATGGCCAGGAACTTGTCGAGATTCTTTTTGATCGTGTCGCTGCCAGGCTCTTGTCGCTGAGCGATGACCTGGCAGCGGATCGCCTCCTCAGGACGGCCGGCAGCGGCATAGCAGTGAGCCAGAGTGTCGAGATAGCTGGCGCTGTCAAAGGAGAGTTCAAGCGAGCGTTTGGAATAGCGGGTGGCCTTGGCGATGTCACCCTCGGTGTTGGCCACCAGCCAGGCGTATTCGTTGTAGCCATTGGGCTCATCAGGTTCTGAGTCAATTCGCTGCTGCAGCTTGTCGAGGGCCTCGGCAATCAGCATCACCACACGGTTACGGTCAGCCGCCGTCAGGTCGGGCAGATGATAGAAGGCGATGAGGCTGTCGATCTCGCCGGGATACGCAGCCACCGCAGCCTCAAGCGCCTGCCGCTGGGCTGCGGTGTCACCGGCGTTGCGGGCGGCACAGAACAGAAAGTAGTGACGGCGGCTGGCCAACGCCTTGGGCAGGTGTCCCAGCGATTCGAGCACCCGCTTATTGGGAACATTGCCCCGGGTGCCCTCGAGGGTTTCCCGCAGCACCTCGGCTGCCTCGATGCAGCGGCCCTGGTCGTTGAGGAACTCTGCCCGGCTGACCGCCAGCTGCATCGCCACCTGTGGAGCCAGCCCGTCGGCCACCAGCACGCGGTCGTACTCGCGGTCAGCCCAGTCGGCAACACCCCAATGGGCCAGCCGTACCGCCGCCAGCAACTGTTGCTGCAGGTCATCGGTGGCTGTGACAAAGGCCTGCTCGGCAAGTTCGGTGGCTGCCAGTTCCCGGCCGCGGGCCCGTTCGCAGCAGCCGGCGGCGTAGGCCAGCAGCGGCTGGTCATCCAGCATGTCCAGCACCGCGTCGGGCAGCCGGTCAACCAGATCGGCCAGCCCAGCGTCAGCCGCCCAGAACAGCACGTTAGCCAGCTCAGTCGCCCGGGTGCGGTCATCGGCACTATCGATCAGGTCGAACAGTTCGGTGGCGGTAGCCACCGCCCGTTCGGGCTGGCCTGCCTGCAGGGCCGCCCGGGCCACGCAGCGGCGGAGCAGTTGGGTCACCGGATCGTCGTTGCTGTCATCATCGGCATTGGCCGGTCCGGCCAGTGGCCGCGTCGGCAGGGCGGTCTGTGTGAGAAATTGTTCCATGGTGTTCAGCAAACGGTCGAGCGGCTCGGCCGTGTCGACCGCAGCGGCCGAGGCGGCGTCGGCAACGCGGGAGAAGTCGATCAGTGTTCGCAGCAGGTTGGCTGCCGGGCGGCTGCTGCTTCCCAGGCCGCTTTCGACCGGCACTGTCAGTCGCGGCCAGTGGGGATCGTGCGGCCGCCATTCCTGCAGGATCACCACCGCTGCCAGCTGGGAAACAATCGGAGAGCGGTGAATCCGAACAATTCTGGCTAGCGGACCGGCACCGGCATCGGCCTCCAGCCG
>RFVE01000317.1 GCA_009922585.1 Planctomycetia bacterium | reverse complement strand
AACCGGGTGGGTTAGCGGCCGGCTACCGCAGTCTTCCAGAAGTTGCGGGACGCGAGCTAGCAGCGGCTGCGGTAAGTCCACAGCGCCGTCGGCCTCGGCCCTCAGGAGGATAGCCATTTCCTGGAGCGTCAGCTCGTCGTTGTACTCTTCCTCTTTCCGGCCGGGCGCCGACCAGCCGTGGCCGTCGAAGTGTGCCAGCAGCCAGGCCAGCGAGCCGGCCAACAATTCGTCGCGGCGTGCCTCGCTGTCGCGCCACGGCAAATGAGCCTGCCGGAGCGCGAGCAGGCCGCGGACGACCAGGCCCGTAACGTAGGTGTTGTACCGTGACGGGTCGTCCTGCTTGGCGAAGAGATTCCAGGCGTAGACCGAGGCGCCCGACGGGTCGCGCGTCTGGCACGCATCGAGCGCGGCTTGTACGTCCGCCAGCCGGTCGAGCAACTGACGGCGTTCGATGACAGCCGGTGCGTGCGGTCCCGCCAGCGCCGCCGCCAGCCCGGACAGTGCCCAGGCGCTGGCTTCCGTGGAAGGTTCGCCATCATGGAAATTGGGCCAGCCGTAGCCGGCGATGAAGGGCTCGCAGATTCCGTTGGACTCGAACAACCGGGGGAAGGTCGCCAAGCACCGCCGCACCTCGTCCGGAGCTGCCTCCGGCGCTTCCAGCAGCGCGGTGGAAGTTTGCATTTGTGTCCAGGCGTCCGTCTGCCCTTTCATTGTGGGAGTGGGCAGAAACCATCCCTCCGGCGTCGTGACCGACTGCAGATGGGTGAGCAGTGCACGGCGTTGCTCCTGCGCCGCGCTCCGGATCCGAGGCATCGCCGGGGCGGCACGAAACAGCGACGCCGCATGCCGATCGAGCCAGTCACGCGTCGGGCGGGCGGCTGGCACGGAGTAGCCGAGGTCTGCCAGCGCGAGCCAGATGATGGCCAGCGCGGCGAGAGCCATGGCCACTGCGGCCAATTTGCCGCGGTGCCGCCGCATGCGCTTGCTCGCCCGGTAGAGGAAACCGCGGCGGTGAGCGGCGACTGGCTCGCCCCGTAGCCAGCGCTCCAGGTCGTCCGCGAGGTCGATGACGCGGACGTAGCGGGCGACCGGATCCTTCTCCAGGCACTTTAGAGCGACCGCCTCCAGGTCGGGAGCGAGTCCCGGTACGAGGCGGCGCAGTGACACCGGTTCCCGATGCCGCACGTGATCGAGCGTCTCCGCCGCGGTGGCACCAGAGAAAGGAGGTCGGCCGGTGAGCGCGCCGTAGAGAATGGCCCCCAGGGCCCAGATGTCCGCGGCCGGCCCGACCGAGCGCACGTCACCGGCCGCCTGCTCGGGTGCCATGTAGCTCGGTGTGCCGAAGATGGCGCCGCTGCGGGTCAGTCCAGAATTGTCGCCGAGTTGTTTGGCGAGGCCGAAGTCGGTGATCTTCGGCATGCCGTCGTCGCTGAGAAGGACGTTGCCCGGCTTCAAGTCGCGGTGGACGATGCCCGATGCGTGGGCAGCACCGACGGCCCGGGCCAGCCGGGCCACCAGGTCGGCGGCTTCGCGCGGCGAGAGTCGGCGTTCCCCGAAAGTGCGGGCCAGGCTATCGCCGCCGCAGTACTCCATCGCGAAGTAGGGGAGATCGTCGTGTGTTCCGGTCGCGTAGACCTGCACGATGTTCGGGTGCTTGAGGCGGGCGATGGCCTGGGCCTCGGCCCGGAAACGTCCCAGCTCGTCGGCGCTGGCGTGTCGTCCATGCAGAATCATCTTCAGGGCAACGGCTCGGTCCAGGCCCTCTTGCCGCGCCAGATAGACGACGCCCATGCCGCCGCGTCCCAGCTCGCGGAGGATCTCGTAGCCGGGCACGCGAACAGCCGGTACGGGCGCTGCCCGGGGCGCGGGCAGCGTTGGTTGCTCGCCCGAGCGCTGCGCGAGCGTGGGCATCAGCCCGAAGGACAGCGGCTCGCCCGCCAGCGTTTCCTGGATAGGCACCCCGTCCGGCGTCGGCGAAGGGGTGTCGTCGGTCGGCATGGTCGGGGTCCCTGGATGGTTAGTCCGCGGTCCTACAGGGCCTTTGCGCCGTGGCGCCCGTGTGGCGCACCGTGAGCAGGATGGAGGCGTTGAGTTTGAAAGAACGGGCGTCGCGGAAGGAAGTTTGGCCGGAATGGTGTTCCGGCGTGTCGAAAGAGGTAGAACTCGTTAGGAAACTAGCCACGGTGGGTATCCAGCGATGATTTCCGCCGCACTCGGAATGCCAATCACAGGCGACACGCTCGGCCACCCGCGCTACGGCCGTCGCACGGCGATCCAAGCCGGGGCCGTTGGCTTACTCGGCCTCTGTGTCGGCGAGCTTGCTTTGCTGCGTACCATGGCGAGCGTGCCCGGCCGGGCCTGAGAAAGCAACCGCCTGAAGCTGCTTCTCCGGAGTTCGCCCTTCTGCCCTGCGGGGGCAGACGAGTGGCCGCGCAGCAGCCGTTTCAGGCCGCACCGTGTTCAGGGGACGTTCGTTCGATGCACATCACAAGGCTGCCTGCCGCTGCCCTGAGTCCGTCTGAAGCCAAGCCGCCGGAGGCTGGCAAGTAAGCGGAGCGGAGTCTCGAGCGAGCCCACGG
>RFVE01000316.1 GCA_009922585.1 Planctomycetia bacterium | reverse complement strand
ATCGGCATCAACGACGATCGGCTGGGTGTAAGGGGCCGACATGTCGGGGAAGCGGGGGCCCAGCCGATCGTCGTTGATGCCGATCAGCGGGTTGTCGTGCATCAGGTTGATGTGGTCGTCAATTACCATGATGTCACCACTGCTGTAGTGCGGGTTGAGACCGCCGCAGGCGTTGGTGACAACCAGCAGTTCGGCGCCCAGCCGGTGCAACACCCGCACCGGCAGCGTGATCTGAGCCAAAGGATATCCCTCATAGGCGTGCATCCGTCCCTCCAGGACGATCACTGGCACGCCCTTGAGCAGGCCGCAGACGAGTTGACCGGCATGGCCGTGGGCGGTTGAGCGGGCGAAGTGGGGAATGTCCTCGTACGGAATCTCGACCCGGTCAGTCACGCCCGCCGCTGCAGCACCGAGACCGCTGCCCAGGATGATGCCAACCTTCGGACGCTGCGGCCACCGCTGGCTGATCGTGTTGCAGGCGGCGGTGATCTGGTCGTACTGCTCGAGCATTGCTGGGGCTCACTTTCGGGTCGGTGGAGGAACGCCACCGCCGGAAACGCCCCGCCAGTGGCAATCAGCCCTGGCCGAGCAGGCTGCGAAACTCGGGATCGTCCCGCAGCGAGTCGAGGTCAGGATCGACCTCAAGGTGCGCGAGGTCGTCATAGCCAAGCAGGATCGCCCGAGACAATGAGGCGATCGCCTCACGGGTCTGGCCCGCCCTGGCCAGGGAGCAGCCCAGATTATAGCGAGCGAGTGGATCGTCCGGCAGCAGTTTGACCAGCCGGCCATCGAGTTCCACCGCCCGCTCGATCTTCCCCTTCTTTGAGACCAGTTCGGCAAGCACCCGCAGCACTTCAACATCGCGATCATTGCGACTGAGCAACTGCTCAAAAAAATCGATGTCGAAGTCAAGCTGCGAGAGATTCCCGAACCACCGCCTGCTCCGAGGGGAGGCCTTCCGGTCCTGAGGGGCATTGGCTCCGGTCATGACTGACTCCAGCAGATGCGGCCGGGGGCGTGTCGTCCGTCCCAGGCTTATTTCTTGCCTCCCGACGGTTTGCCGGGGGGCGGGGCTTCCGGTTCGAGGTCGCCGGGATGATCCCAGTCGGGATCGGTCTCTTCTTCCTCGAAGTCGTCGTCAAAGTCGTCGTCAAAGTCATCGAAACTTGATTCTTCATCGGCCAACGGATCGTCAGTCGTCAAGCCGTCATCATCCCCGATGTCGAGGTCATCTTCTCCATCGTCGTTCGAACAGACGACAAGGGCTCGCTGTTCCTCCCAAATGCCCCTGGCTGCGGGGCTGCCTAGGAAATCGAGGCGAATGAGCTGCCAGGCACGGTGGCCGGGTAGCGGTCGGCTCCACCAACCGCTGACGGAACGATCAAGGGAGGGTAAGTATGGCATCGGCAATGGCTGCTCGCGGAAGAAAATGGCCCGGAAGTGCAGATTAGAAAAACTATACCGTCCGAGCGGCTCGGGGAAGGGGGCATGCAATTGTCGGCCAAGGAAATGGCCGCAGAACGACGACGCGAGGCGATTAAGGCAATTCGTCAGGTGTGATAGTCGGCGTTGAGCCGGACATACTCGGCCGTCAGGTCGCTGGTGAAGAACCGGATTTCCCCTGGTCCTGAACCCAGTTCGATTTCAATTGTCGTCTCGCGGTTGTCGCGGATCGACGCCGAAACGGCCGCCGCATCGAACGCAACCGGCGCTGCATTGCGGAACAGTTCGACGCCGTTGACCCGCAGTACCAGCCGTCCCGGATCGAAGCCGACGCCGGAGTAGCCGGCTGCCGAGACGATTCGCCCCCAGTTTGGATCGGCACCGCTGACCGCTGTCTTGACCAACGG
Source organism: Planctomycetia bacterium (assembly GCA_009922585.1). Classification (GTDB taxonomy): domain Bacteria; phylum Planctomycetota; class Planctomycetia; order Pirellulales; family UBA1268; genus UBA1268. The sequence continues at coordinate 741 of RFVE01000316.1, read as the reverse complement.
GCTGTCGGCCACGGTGCGGGCGACCCGGCGGGCATCGTCGCGAGTTTCGGCCCCCGAGACATCAATGCGGATGATGTGAGTGGCCCCCTCGCCGTCGTCGGCAATCTCATGGGCCAGCGACTGACAGGCCTGAATGAGCGCCTCTCCACAGGCCTCCAGGTCTCTGCCGGTGAGAGGGTCGGCGTCAGCGGCGCCATTGGCCAAGAGCAGGACGGTGTCATTGGTGCTCATGTGGCCGTCGACACTGACGCAGTTGAAGCTCACCTCGGTCGCCTCAGCAAGCAGCCGCTGGGCATCCTCTGGGGTCAGGGCGGCGTCGGTGATCAGAATACCCAGCATGGTGGCGAGCTTCGGCCCGATCATTGCCGCTCCCTTGGCCATGCCAAGCAATCGGAAGGCCCCGCCATTCGCTGAACGACCGAACGATGCACCTGCAAATTTTGGACGGGTGTCGGTTGTCATCAAGCCCCGGGCGGCTGCCACCACACTAGCCTCGTCGTCGCCCAGCCGGTCCGCCACGCTGCGGATGCCAGCTTCAATTTTTTCCCGTGGCAGAAACTCGCCGATGATGCCGGTCGACATCACCAGCACGCTGCCGTCGAGGCTGCCGATCGCCTCAGCAGCGGTGGCGGCCATGGCCGCGGTGTCTTCTTCGCCGCGGCTGCCGGTGCAGGCGTTGGCATTGCCCGAGTTGATGACGACGCCGCGAAAGCCGGTGCCCGGCGTGCGGGCACGGTCATA
>RFVE01000315.1 GCA_009922585.1 Planctomycetia bacterium | reverse complement strand
GCCGGGCCGGCTTGCGGCGGCGATTGTGCCGGCAACAACGGTTCGAGTGACGGCCCCCTGCCTGGCGACTGAAATGACGAACAGTCGCTACAGCCTGCGGGCGACCAGCTATGACCTGCTGCCCCGATCAATGGACGATGTGGTGCTGGTAGCGGGCCCGCCCTGGTGGACGCCCCGCCGACTGGCGGTGGCGCTGGCGGCGAGTCTGACCGTGGGGGGTGTTGCCTTGGCCTGGGTGGTGCTGCTGCGGCGGCAGGTCGGCCGGCAGCTGAGCCTGATTGAGCGACAGATCCAGCAGGAAGCCGTGGCGGCCGAGCGGCAGCGGATTGCCCGGGAGTTTCACGACTCGCTTGAGCAGGACCTGGCCGGCCTCGCACTTCGCATCGATTCGGCCGCGGCGACGGTTGCCGACCCCGACGCCCGCGGCACGATGGAGCGACAGCGACAGATCCTGACCCGGCTGCAGCACGAGACCCGGCAGTATGTCTGGGATCTCCGCGAGCCGGCCCGGCTGCAGGGCAGCCTCGCCGACCGGGTGCGGGCGTTGCTTGCGGAACTGCGGGAACTGGTTGCCACCCCGTTGACGCTCGAAGTTGCTGGATCGCTTCCGCCGCTGCCTCCCGAAACGACCTATCAATTGCTGCGGATGCTCCGCGAGGCGGTCAACAATGCCGCCCATCATGCCAACGCAACCTCGATCACCGTCGGGCTGGCGGCTGACGGGCAGGGTGTTGTCGCCACGGTCACTGACGACGGCGCCGGCTTTGAGCCGGCCGCAGACGGAGTTGCCCCGGCGGGCCACTTTGGCCTTCGCGGCCTCACTGAACGGGCCGCCCGCATCGCCGCAGACGTGCAGATTGCCAGCCAGCCGGGGCAGGGGACTGTTGTCACGATTCACGTGACTGGCTCCGGCCACACAACCGCACCGAACAGAAAATGGCTATTCTTGTCAGAATTCTGTATAGAATAGCCATATGCAATACGTGTCGCGGACCATCGAGCCGGTGATTTCTGCTTTCATTGCCCGGCGGGAGCTGCACAAAAACGTGCTGCTTGTTGAGGGGGCGCGGCAAGTCGGCAAGACGAGCGTCGTTGAGCATGTGGTGGCGCAGAGTGGCAAACAGGTTACCGCGGCGAACCTCGAGCGGGACACGCGGCTGCGGGTCCTCCTTGACAGCTGTCAGGAGTTTCGCGAGTTCGAGCAGGTGCTCGCCGACCGGCTTCGGTTCACACCAGCCGCCGATCGGGTGCTTTTCATTGACGAGTCGCAAGAAAGCTTGCAGCTGGGCAGGTTTGTGCGGTTTATGAAGGAGGAGTGGCGGGACGCCACCGTGATCCTCTCGGGTTCGACACTCAAACGGCTCTTCCGCGATGACGTGCGGTATCCGGTGGGGCGCGTCGATCGGGTCTGTGTTTCGCCCTTCAGTTTTTCCGAATTTCTGGTCGCCAGCGGCGAGGAGGAACTGGCGACTTTTATTCGTGGGGAGGAACTGCCGATCGCGCCGCAGCGTCACTGGCGGCTGCTCGAACTCTTCGACCAGTTTCTGGTCAGCGGGGGGCTGCCCGCCGCCGTTATGGCCCAGGTAGCGGGGCTGGACCATCAGGAAGTCGTTACGCAGATCGCCGCCGACTATGAGCAGGACTTTCTTCGTATTTTCGGTGAGCAAGACTCGGCCATCGTCTCTGCCTGCTTCCGCAGCGTGGCCAACTTTGTCGGCAGTCCCTCGAAAAACACTTCAGTCATTCCCAGTCCGGGCACGACCGTCAATGCGCGGATCAACGACGTGTTCGCCCGGCTTCAGGCCTGGCACCTGGTGCTGCGTTCCGACCAACGCGGCCCATCACCCGAGGCGGCTCACGCCTATCTACCGAAACGCTATCTCTTTGACACGGGGCTGCTCCGCTGGCATCGCGAACTGGGAGTCCCGTCGATCAATGTCCTGCGGACTCGCGCCACCGCCGCCCGCAGTCCGCTCGGAGGAATTCTCGAAAATCAGGTGGCAATCGAAGTGAACCGGCTCGGGCTGCCCCTGAGCGGCTGGAAAAAGACGCCCTCCGGCGGAGAAATCGATTTTCTTGTTTCGCTGTCGGGTCAACTCGTGCCGGTCGAGTGCAAAGCCAGTCTCACCATCGACCGGCGTTCGCTTCGCGGAATCGCCGACTATCTCACCAGCTACGGCCAGACCACCGGCGTGATCGTGAGTTTCGCGCCCTATGCCGTCGTGGACCTGGATGCTGCCGCCGGCCGGCCACCACGCCGAGTGATCCTGCTCCCGGCCACGCTGCTTGAGCGGTTGCCGAGAATCCTGCAGCAGCGATGATCGGTTCCTCATTCCCTCCTGAAGACCCGACCACATACTCGTCACAAGTGCCAGTGGGCGCCGCCCGGCTTAAGGCGGCATAGTGCGACCGCCGGCCACCTCACTCGCCGATCGCTTTGCCACCATGCGACTGCTGCTCGTTGACGACCATCCCGTGTTTCTCGAAGGGCTCGCCGAGGCCCTCACCCGCCAGGCCGACTTCGAGATCGTCGGCATGGCGACCGACAGCGACGCCGCCATCGACGCCTGCCAGCGGCTGGCTCCCGACCTCGTGCTGCTCGACCTGGCG
>RFVE01000314.1 GCA_009922585.1 Planctomycetia bacterium | reverse complement strand
GGTGCCTCACGATGAATCGACCACCGTTCCTGAGTCTCTACTGGCCCACGGTTGTCGATTGGTTCTCCGAGCATGTTGAACACGCGGCCGAGCGTGGCGGTGCCGACGGGAACCTTCACCGGCCCGCCGGTGTCGACGACGTCCTGGCCGCGGACGAGGCCGTCGGTGGAGCCCAGAGCGACACAGCGGACCTTGCCACCGCCGAGTTGCTGCTGCACCTCACCGACCAGATGAAGCGTCAGTCCCTTCTGCTCGCTGTCGATCCGTACCGCGTTGTAGATTGCGGGAATGTTCGACTCGGGAAATTCCACATCGAAGGTCGAGCCGATCACCTGAGTGACCTTGCCGACGTTCACGTCCTGGGCGGGTGCTGTTGCCATGGTCAAAAGAGCCTGAGGGAAAGAGGTGGGTGGGGGTGAAATGGATTACTTCTTGAGGGCCTCGACGCCGCCGAGAATTTCCATGATCTCGCCGGTGATCTGGGACTGTCGGGCCCGGTTGAACTGGCTGGAAAGGTGGCGGATCAGGCCGGTGGCATTTTCCGTCGCACCCTTCATCGCCACCATCCGCGAGACCTGCTCGCTGACGGCTGCATCGAGGAAGCATTTGAAGAGCCGCGACTGGAAACTCGCCGGGAGGATCTCTTCGAGAATGCTTGAGGCCGACGGATAGAAGTCGTACTCCTGTGAAGCCAGGTGGCTGGCTGCAGCAGGGTTGTCTCCCTCGGCCTCTGGCGGCTTCAGCGGCAGCAACGTCTCGACGACCGCCTCCTGCCTGGCAATGTTAGTGAATTGGGTGTAGACGACATCAAGCCGGTCGATCGTGCCGGCGATATAGGCACTCAGATAGGCCTCGCCGATCGGAGCAACCTCGGCAAATGCAGGCTTGTCCTCAAAATGCGTGTGCTCGGCGTCAATTGCCACCTTGCGAAAGCGGAGAGCTGAAATGCCCCGTTTGCCCGAGACAGTGACGTGGGTGTCGACCTGCTCAGACGCCCATTGCCCCATCAGGCCCATTGCCTGCCGGACCACATTCGAGTTGTACCCGCCGCAAAGACCCCGGTTGCCGGTCAGGACGAGCACGGCTGCCCGCTGCGTCGGCCTGACTTCAAGCAGCGGGTGGTCGGCACCTGCCCCGACGCTGGCGATGTTGGCCAGCAGTTTGGCCAGTTGGCGGGTGTAGTCACGGGCAGCGATCGAGCGATCCATCGCTTTCTTGAACCGCGCAGTGGCGATCAGCTCCATCGTCCGGGTGATCTTGCGGATGTTCCGGACCGAGCGGCGACGGCGATCGAGGGCACGGGCTTTGGCCATGAGAATTCCTTCCTAGGTCAGTTGGCCCCGGCGAGGGCCGGCGAGCTGCTGCCGGTACCTTCCCGCTGACGCTTGTATTCAGCAATCGCCGCCTCGAGTAGCCGTTCGGTCTCGTCGTCGAGGGCCTTGGTCTCCTCGAGCCTGGTTCGGAGTTCTGCAGCCTGCTCACGGACAAAGGTGAGAAAACCCTTCTCCCAGTCGGCAACTTCTTCCCGCTTTACTTCGTCAAGGTGTCCCCGGGTGCCGGCATAGATGCTCAACACCTGATCAACCACATCGAGGGGCTGGTACTGGCCCTGCTTAAGTAGTTCGACCATCCGATAGCCGCGGTCGAGCCGAGACTGAGTAGCTGCATCAAGGTCAGTTCCGAGTTGGGCGAAGGCCTCAAGTTCACGGAAGGCTGCCAGGTCGAGCCGCAGACCACCAGAGACCTTCTTCATTGCCTTCGTCTGGGCGGCACCGCCGACGCGAGAGACCGAGATGCCGACATTCATGGCGGGCCGCTGACCAGCAAAAAAGAGGTCGGGTTGCAGATAGATCTGGCCGTCGGTGATCGAAATGACGTTCGTCGGAATGTAGGCCGACACCTCGCCTTCGAGCGTTTCGATGATCGGCAGCGAGGTGAGCGAACCGCCGCCATGCTCGTCAGAGAGCTTGGCGGATCGTTCTAGCAGTCGGCTGTGGGCGTAGAAGACGTCGCCGGGATAAGCCTCACGTCCGGGCGGCCGCCGCATCAACAGCGACAGTTGCCGGTAGGCTGTGGCCTGTTTCGAGAGATCGTCATAGACGATCAGGGCATGCTGTCCGTTGTACATGAAGTGCTCGGCCATCGCCGTGCCAGAGTACGGTGCGATGTACTGCAACGGTGCCGCAGTGGATGCACCGGCTACGATCACGGTGGTGTAGTCCATCGCACCGTACCGACGCAGGACGTCAACCGCCACCGCGACCGATGAGTCTTTCTGGCCAACAGCCACATAGAAGCACTTCACGCCGCTGTGCTTCTGATTGAGGATGGCATCGATGCCGATCGCCGTCTTGCCTGTCTTGCGGTCACCGATGATCAGCTCGCGCTGGCCACGGCCAATTGGCGTCATGGCGTCAATCGCCTTGATGCCTGTCTGCAGCGGCTCCCGGACCGGCTGGCGGTCAGCCACGCCGGGAGCGAGTGTCTCGACCGGTCGTCGCAGGTCGGAGGCGATCGGCCCCTTGCCGTCCAGCGGATTGCCCAGTGGGTCGAGAACGCGGCCAATCACGGCATCGCCCACCGGCACGCTAAGCAGCTGGCCGGTGCTCCGGACCTCGTC
>RFVE01000313.1 GCA_009922585.1 Planctomycetia bacterium | reverse complement strand
CGTAAGCAGCGGCTGCGGCAGACAATCGCCAGGGAAAGCGTCTGGCCCGGGGGGACGTGGGGCGACAACCTCTGGACCCTGGCCGCACTTACGCTCAACGAAAAAACCGATCAGGCCAATGCGCGGCTGCTCGAGGCCGCTAGCCGCTATATCGACGGCTATCAATCCGATGGCGATCTCGCCACGCCGAGGCCAGAGCAGCAGGCCGGGGCCCCCTGGACCTTCTTTTCGATCACCGACTATGTGCGGACGCTCTGCCTGTTTCATGCAGACAGCGTGCATTTTCCTGGCCGGCTGACCGCCGCAACCGAGGCTGCCATGAAAGAGGCCCTCTGGCTCTGGACCAGCCAGACCAGCCGCGTGGCTGACTATGGCATGGATGACCTGTTGCTGCTTCTCGGCACGGAGAACCATGACCTCAACACCCGCCCGGTCCACTATTTGGTGACATCGCTGCTGGAGCACGACCCCGCCTACCGTGACCGTCCGCTTGCCGATGGCCACACCACGGCGGTGCATGCCGCCGCCCACCAGGCATTCTTTCGGGAATGGCCCCGGCAGCGAGCCACTGCGGGCATCTGGATCGAGGTCGGGTCGACCACCTATCAGAAATACACGTGGCCAGCGCTCTTCAATCTCCACGAACTTGCACCCGACCCGGTGATCCGTGACCGCTTCGGGCTGCTGCTCGATCTCGCCCTGATTGAAGAGGCCCAGCTATCGGTGGACGGCCGGCGTGGCGGTGGCCGCAGCCGTGCGGGCTACACGGTGGGTGGGTTTGAGCCGATGAAAAGCCTGCTCTATGGCGAGGGGGGCGGCTCGAGCCATTCGCGGGTGATCGAGGCCAGCCGGTACCTGCCGCCCGCTGAGGCGGTCCTGCTGCGGAAGCGGGCGGTTGCGATCACTGAGCCGTTTACGATTCGCAACCGCGTGCTCGGGAAAATTGACGACGGCAGTGGCGACGGCCATCGCATCGCCGCCGATTCGGCACTGGTCAACTATGCCTATCGCACGCCGCACTCCCTGCTGGGCAGCACCCTGCAAAACCCGTCCCTGAACTATTCCGGCATCTCCCGCCAAAATCGGGCCTGCGGCATGCTCTGCGACACGCCAGGTGCGCGGGTGCCCAGCCAGATCCATCCCGTGGCCGAGCACACCGGCGGCGGCCGTTCGCAGCACTCGTTCTGGAGGACGGCAGGCTGGCCAACCCCGCCCGCTATACCGGCCCGAATGACACCGGCCGCATCCTGCTGCATGCCGGGGACGTGACGACCCACGGATCGTTCGATGCGTTTTGCGAGGCAGTTCGATCCTGTCGGCTCGAGGTCACGCCCGAGGCCGTTTCGTATTCCTTCGTTGGCAATCAGATTGTGATGAGCCGGTACGACGCCCACGCACCGGGCAGCTTTGCGTTGCCCCTGGTCAACGGCCAGCCGATCGACCTGCATCCCCAGGCCGTCTACGAGAGTCCCTTTCTCAATGGTGCCTACGGAGGTGATCGAGTGACCATTACCGTTGGTGGACTCTCCCGGACGTTGGACTTTCAGGCACCGCCTGATCTGCCCCAGCGGCCGTGACGTTTTCGCGGCACGCTCACCCAGCCTCAGTGACGACCGAATGAAGTACCGCCCCGTTGTGATCGTGCTGCTTTTTGCATGGGCCGCCACACTGCACGCCGCCGATAAGCCGGCTGGTAAGCCGTACGTCTACAAGCACTCCGCGGGCCAGCCCCGCCGGATGGAAATTTACTTTCCGCCCAACCACGAGCCGTCCAAGGTCAAGGTGCCGGGAATGATTCTCTTCCACGGCGGTGCTTGGCTCGGAGGTTCGCTGGATCAGTTCCGTGACACCTGCGCATACTTCGCCAGTCGGGGGCTGGTATGCGCTACGGTCGATTATCAGATGCTCAAGATGAGCAAGGCAGAGGCCAGCCGGCTGCCCCCGGGAGAGACCCACAAGCGGGTCTGTGTGGTCGATGCCAAATCGGCCATCCGCTGGTTCAAACAGCATGCCGATGAGTTCGGGATCGATTCTGCGCGGATTATTACCGGTGGCGAAAGTGCGGGCGGTCACATCAGTGCCATCGCGACCATGAATCCGGGCCTGAACGATCCTGCTGATCCGCTGGACATTGACACCGATGTGGTGGCCTATCTCTGGATTGACCCGGCGTTTCAGAGCCGCGACGCAGAAGCCCCCGATGTAGACATCGGGCGGTTCGTGAGGGCTGACCTGCCGCCGACAATCGTTTTCTTCGGTGAACGCGATGGCTACCTAAAAAAATGGAGGGTGGTTCAAGCCAAGTGGGAGTCCCTGGGCGGTACGACCGTTGAGTTACAGATCGCCCCCGGGAAAAGCCACGGGTTCTGTAGTCACTTCCCCGACTGGAAAATTGCCACCACGATTGCCATGGATCGGTTTCTCATCAAGCACGGATTCCTCTCTGGCGAACCCACCCTGCCGAGCCCGGCCAACGGCGTGCAGCTTGTTCCCGTTCAGTGACAGTCCCAACGATGTGGGCCAATCTTGCGAGTGACCAAGGCTCGCCCTGATGAAGCAGGCGTGTACCGCAGACTAGGCTCTGTCTGAAAAGGCTACCGTTGGCCCGAGAGCGAGCTGCTTTGG
>RFVE01000312.1 GCA_009922585.1 Planctomycetia bacterium | reverse complement strand
GGATAATCGCCCATCTCGACAACCCACATGCGTCCCCGGGCATCGAAACGAATTGCCACTGGGTCGACCACCTGCGGTTCGCAGGCTGCCAGTTCAATCGTGAGGCCCGGCCTGAGGTCAAATGCCTCAACCGCCTCGGCGGGCGTGAGCGGTTGCCTGCGCTGCTCGGCGGTGGCTGGCAGAGAAGCTGCGACAGCGAACCAAACAGCGGTCGGGACTACCGCCGACCAGTGCTTTACAATCTGCATTGGCGTCTCCCTGGTGACAGCTGTCGGACTGCCGCAGCCCGGCGTTATCCGGCGACAACACCGGTCGGCTTCTCAGGAACATTCAGCTATGTCTGCAAGCAATCTCTGTCAACAGACTCGGCAGCCGGACCGGCAAACCTCGAACGCTTGGCGGCAAGGGTTTTGGCGACCGCCGAATCAGTCACAGTTTATCGTTCGGCTGGTCTCCTTGGGAGGAATCACCCTTGGTTTGGCCGGAATCGGGCTGCCCGCTCATGCAGCCAGCCCGTCGACCTCGGCAGCACAACCCGCTGAAAATACAGCTTCTGCGGTTGGCGCCTTCCAGGTCGGTACCGCCGCGGTCGATGTCACCCCGATCAAACTGCCGGTCGCGATTAACGGCGGCATGACCGCCCGCTTGACCGATCAGGTGAACGATCGGGTACTCGCCCGGGCCTTGGTGCTGGCCCAAGGCGGTACCGAACTGGCCATGGTCATCGTCGACAGCTGCATGCTGCCCCGCGACCTGCTCGACCAGACCAAGCAGCTTGCGTCAGAAAAGACCGGCATTCCAGCGAACAGGATCATGATCGCGGCAACGCATACGCACACGGCTCCTGCGGCGATGTCCTGCCTTGGCACCGATGCCGACCCCGACTACCGGGCCTACGTTCGACTCCGAGTGGCCGATGGAATTGCCGCAGCCCAGAAAGCCCTTCAGCCGGCCCGCGTCGGCTGGGCCTCGGTTCGGCAATGCAACCGTCCGGGCCAACATGCATGCCGCCCGCGACCCCGATGCGGTAACCGGTGAATCCGGCCCGGAAGATCCCGAACTCTGCCTACTGAGTTTCACGACCCCGACCGGAGAACCGCTGGCGGTCTTCGCCAACCTCTCCATGCATTACTTCAGTGGCGTGCAGCCGATCAGTGCCGATTATTTCGGCCGTTACTGCAGCCAGCTTGAAAATCGCTGGCAGGAACAGGGAGGCGGCGTTCGGAAACCTCTCGTCCTGATGTCGCACGGCTGTAGCGGCGACATCTGGCGGCGGGATTACACCGGAAAGACTCCGGAGCGGATGAACACCATCTCGATCGACGACTACACCAAGGAGCTTGTCGATCTGTCACTTAGAGCGCTTGACAAGGTGCGGCACGTCGAGCCAGCTGCCCTGGCAATGGCTGAACAGCGGATTCCCCTGAAGTATCGGACTCCCGATGCCGAGCGGCTGCGGTGGGCCAAACGCGTTGTCGCCGAGATGGGTGAACGGCTACCAAAGTCCCAGGAAGAAATCTACGCCCGCGAGGCGATCTTTCTGCACGAATGGCAAGAGACTGAAATTGTCACGCAGGCAATCCGGATCGGCGAGTTCGCCGTCGCCACGACGCCGACTGAGACCTATGCCCTGACTGGGCTGAAGATCAAACTGCAAAGTCCCGCTCCACAAACAATGGTGCTTGACCTGGCCAATGGGGGCGACGGCTACATCCCGCCGCCGGAGCAGCATATGCTTGGCGGCTACAACACCTGGCCTGCCCGGTCGGCTGGCCTCGAGGTGACCGCTGAGCCAAAGGTGGTGCAAAGCTGCCTGAGTCTGCTTGAGCAGATCTTTCAGCGGCCGCGGCGGGTCCATCGGCTTTCCACGGGGCCCGCCGCCCAGGCTCTACTCGACGAAGATCCGCTCTGCTACTGGCGGCTCAACGAGTTCAGCGGACCGATCGCCAAGAGCCAACTCAGCCGAGGCCGCGACGCGATCTACGAGCCGGGCATCGTCTTTTTTCTGGCGGGGCCGCAGTCACCGGCATTCACTGATCCGCCGGAGGTGAATCGGGCTGCCCACTTTGCCGGCGGACGCCTGCGGGTGCGGCTGCCTGAACTCCCGGAAAGCTACCGCATCTCACTTTCGATCTGGAACGGCATGCCGACCGACGCCCGGGAAATCGCAGGCTGGTTCTACGCCCGCGGTGTCGATGCTTCTCGTGAATCCTGCTTCGAGCAAGTCGGGGTCGCCGGCAAGGGTGACCACGCAGGACGCCTCATCGCGCGGCTTCCTGGCGGCCACATCCATCACGGCCGGTCACCGATTCACCGTTGGCAGTGGCACCGGGTGCTGATCTCACGAACCTCGGATCGATTCGAGGTTTTTCTTGACGGTGAGAATGATCCCGAAATCAGCGTTGCGATCGTGGCGGCTGACGGCCAAAACCGGATGGACCAGGCCAGTGCCGACACCGAACTGTTCTTCGGCGGATCGAGCTTCGGCGAGGCCAACTGGGAGGGCCGCCTCGATGAGATCGCGATCCTGCCGCAGCCGCCAACCGGCCCCGATCAGCCCTGAGCCGCTGCCCCGATCAGCAGAAGTTCCACGCAACGAATCGTCCGTGAAAATAGCCTTACGTTTCATTCTTCCACTT
>RFVE01000311.1 GCA_009922585.1 Planctomycetia bacterium | reverse complement strand
CGTCGGTTCGGGCAGCGGCGGAGACTCCGGCAGCACCACACGGCGTTCCCACCAACGGGCCAACAGCCCGCGGCGGGGCGCAACCACCAGCGACACCACAAAGCAGGCCGCCGCCACCAGCACCACCACCGGTCCTGTTGGTAGCCGAGTGGCGAGACTGCTGATCACAACGCCGGACAGCCCACAGACGAGACCAATGCCGCCGGCGATGATCAACATGGGCACAATCCGGTCGGTCCATTGCCGAGCGGCCACTGGTGGAATGACAACCAGTGCCGTCACCAGCACCGCCCCGGCTGCCGGCAGCCCCACCACTACCATCACGGCCACAAGGGCGACGAGCGTTAAGTCGATGGCAGTCGCCGGCCAGCCAGCCGCCGCGGCAAAGGCGGGGTCGAAGGCCACCATGGTCGCCTCCTTGAGGCCCAGCCAGACAGCGACCACTGCGAACGTTGAGACAAGGCCCAAAAGGGTTGCGTCACCGATGGTGAGCGCCGCCGTATGCCCCAACAGAAACCGCTCCAGGCCGGCGCTGCCCGGCACCCCACGGGCCACCATGCCCGAGATCAGCACAATGCCCAGTCCGAATGACACACTCAGCACAACCGCCGTGGCAGCGTCATCGCGGGTGCGGGTGAACCGCCGGATCAACACCAGCAGGCCAAGGGCAGCAATCGCTGAGAGGAGACCGCCGGCCAGCAGTACCGCCAGACTTCGTTGGCCGGTGACGAGCAGTGCCGCTGCAACACCGACCAACGTGGCATGGGCAGCGGCGTCGCCGACAAGGGCCCGCCGCCGCAGCACCCCCAAGGTGCCAACTACACCAGCGGCACAGCCGACCGCTGCCACCCCGCCGGCCACCACCAGCGTGTTGTAGGGCAGCACCCCAGCCAGCACTGCCACAGTCATCATGGCGTCCGCTTCCCCCGGGCCACCGCCCGGCCGAGTTCGTCGAGAATGCTGGCCCGGCCAGCGTAGGTCTGATTGAGATTCTCCGGCGTGAGCACCACGTCGGTTGGGCCGGCGGCGACCAGTCGCATGTCCACCAACGCCACCGCATCGAACCAGCGGGCTGCCGTCTGCAGGTCGTGATGCACCGCCACCACCAGTTTGCCGGCATCCCGCAGGCCGGCGAGGATCGCAAAGATCTGCTCCTGCGAACTGGCATCGACGCCCGCCATCGGCTCATCGAGCAGATAGATATCGGCTTCGCGGGCGAGTGCCCGGGCCAGGAACACCCGCTGCTGCTGGCCACCGGAGAGCCGGCCGATCTGCCGGCCGGCCAGGTCCGCCAACCCAACTCGGTCAAGACAGTCTCGGGCCAACTCCCGCTCACGGCGACCGGCTCGTCGAAACCAGCCCAGCTGTGAAGTCGCCCCCATCAGCACGACGTCCATCACGCTGACCGGAAAATCCCAGTCGACCGTCTCCCGCTGGGGCACATAGCCGATCCGGCGGCGGACCTCAGCGAGCCTCTGCCCCCAAAACAACACGCTGCCGCTGGTGGTCGGCACCAGCCCCAGGGTTGCCTTCAGCAGCGTGCTCTTGCCGGCACCATTGGGCCCGATGACGCCGAACAGGCAGGGCTGATCGATGGTGAGATCAACATTCCAGAGCACCGGCCGGCGGCCGTAGGCGACCGTAAGGTCGTGCCACTCAAGCCAGGGGGCACTGGCAGTTGCTGTTGTCTCAGTCACCAGCGCTCCTACTCGTCAACCACCGTGCCCGCCGGCAACTCACCGGCAAGTGCCGCAACAATCGTTTCCACATTGGCCAGCAACGCCCCCTCCAGCGTGTCACCGTCACTGCCCTCCGGTCCGAGGGCATCTGAGTAGAGCCGCCCACCGAGCGTCAGCCGCTGGCCGCGGGCTGCGGCTCCTTCACGCAGCGCGGTCACGTTGCGATCGGCCACGCTCGTTTCGACAAACACCGCCGGGATACGGCGGCTCACTACCAGTTCGACCAGCCGATTCATGTCGGCCAGCCCTGCCTCACTTTCGGTGCTTGTTCCCTGCACGCCAACGACTTCCAGCCCGTAGGCCCGACCGAAATAGCGAAAGGCATCATGAGCCGTGATCAGCACGCGGCGGGCCGGGGGAATACCCGCCAGTTGGGTTCGCGCCTGGGCATCAAGCTGCTGGAGCCGCTTGGCATAGTCCTCGGCCCGCTGCCGGTAGCCAGCAGCACCGGCAGCGTCGAGCTTCACCAATGCTTCGGCAACCGCCGCAGGGCAGTAGCTCCAAAGCGCGGCGTCGAACCAGACGTGTGGATCGAACAGGCCATTTCCAATTGGCAACAGTTTGGCCTCTGGCACCGCCTCGGCCACCGCCACCACCGGTCGCCGCCGGCCGAGCCGCTCCAGCAGCTGCGCCAGCTTGCCCTCAAGATGCAGCCCGTTGGCCACAATCAAATCAGCCCGCAGCAGCCGATCGGCATCCCGGGGTGTTGCTCGGTAGGAATGGGGATCGACCCCGTCACCCATCAGGCTTTCGACCGTAACGCGTTCCCCACCGACCTGCCGCACCAGATCGGCCACCACCGTGGTGGTGGCCACCACGCGAACCTCGGCAGCAGCATGGCTCGCCATCAGCAGCACACCCGTCACTGCGGCAAGGACACAAACACGGAGAGTTCGCTGC
>RFVE01000032.1 GCA_009922585.1 Planctomycetia bacterium | reverse complement strand
TCGGGTGTCCACCGCGGCCGGTTCAGCCCCGCTGACGGCCAGCTCTACGTCAGCGGCATGAATGGCTGGCATGTCTACGGCGTGGACGACGGCTGCTTTCAGCGGGTGCGGTACACCGGCGGCACCGTGCAGCAGCCGATCGGCATTCGGGCTCATCGGAATGGGGTGCGGCTGCAATTTTCGGCACCGCTCGACCGCCACATCGCGGGCGTTGCGGCCAACCACTTCGCCCAGTGCTGGAACTACCGTTACGGTGACTCCTACGGGTCGCCCGAATTCTCCCCGAGTCACTATGGCACCGTGGGGCACGACCCGCTCGCGATCCGCTCGGCCACGGTGCTTGCCGACGGCCAGAGCCTGTTCCTCGAAATCCCTGACCTCCAGCCGGTGAACCAGCTGCACCTGCACGTCGCAGTCGGGGGTGCCGCGACCCGTGATATCTTCGCCACCGTTCACGCCCTTGATGAGCCCTTTCGTGAGATCCCGAACTATCAGGAGGTCACCCGGCCCGTGGCGGCTCACCCCATTCTCCGCGACATTGCGATGATGAAGGCGACCGTCAAGAACCCGTGGCTCAAGAAAGTCGATGATGCCCGGCCCCTCACGATCGAGGCCGCTTCAAACCTCGCCTACAAGACATCGGAACTGCGGGCGAAGCCTGGTGAAACGCTTGCCCTGACCTTCGTGAACCCCGATGTCGTGCCCCACAACTGGGTGCTGGTGAAGCCCGGTACGCTGGCCGCGGTCGGCACCCTGGCTGATGGGCTGATCACCGACCCTGAGGCGGTCGCCCGGCATTACGTGCCCGAGACCGAAGACGTGATCGCCTATGCCGACATCACCGAACCCGCCGGGCCACTGGAAGCTCATGAATGGTGTTCTGATCGTTGAGTGACAACCCCTCTCCACAGCCCCTGTCCTTGAGGAGAACCTCCATGCCATTCCGTTGTTCAGGCTTGATTGTCCTGTTGGCCAGCCTCTTCTTGGTTGTTCACGTGACACGGATCAGCTCCGCGGAGGAGCGGGCTGAACTTGCCGCGCGGGCCCAGGAACTCTTCCGCCATGACAATCTTGTCGCTTGGTGCATTGTGCCATTCGATGCGAAGAAGCGGGGGCCGGAGGAACGAGCGGCGATGCTTGCGAAGCTGGGCCTGAAACGCTTTGCCTACGACTGGCGGCAGGAACATGTCCCAACGTTCGACCAAGAGTGGGATGCGCTGGCGAGGCATGGTGTCACTCTTGATGCGTTCTGGTCGACCCCACCCGATCTGCCAGGACTGCTCGCAAGCCTTAAGCGGCGGGGCCTGAAGCCATCGTTTTGGGTGATGGCGAAGGTCCCGAGCGACCTTGATCAGGCGACGAAGGTGCAGCACGCCGCTGACCGGCTCCGTCCACTCGCCGAGACCCTGGCGAAGGCCGGCTGCCGGCTCTCGATTTACAACACCAGCACCACGGCCACGATCATGTGCCGCGGTTTGCGGAGGCGTTAGCGGCGATGCTGCCCCACCTGCACTTCCTCAACCTCAACGGCATGACCGCCGAGGGAGATAAGAAGGGCCAGAAGATTATGGTGATCGGTCAGGGCGACCTCGACGTTGAACTCGCCGAGATCATCTGCGAGAGCGGCTACACCGGCCCTATCGGTATCCTCAATCACACTGGGCATGACGCCGAAGCCCGCCTGCTCGACAACCTTGAAGGCCTCGACTGGATTACAGGTCAGCTGACCAACAAACCGATCCCGAAGCCAACACCACGAACCAAGTGAGCAAGGCCAATGGTCGGTTGCGTGATTGTGCGGCGCTGCGGTAGCGGACCGCCGCATGATCTCAGGTGTGACCGGCGGTGGCTGGAGACCCTCTGGCTGAGTCATGCCCTGCCTGGCCGCATCAGCATGATCCGAACATCGGCCACGTTGGTGCCGGTGGGGCCGGTCTCGATGAGGCCGCCAGCGGCGGCCAGCAGTGGATGAGCATCGCAACGGTCGATCGCGTGACTGAGTGCTGCGGGCTGGTGCTTGAACGTGGCGGCGACGGTTGTATCAATGAAGCCGCCGGCAGCAGAGGTTGGGCCATCTTCGCCGTCGGTACCGAAGCTGGCAAACAGCAGCCCGGCGGGCCAGTTGCGTCCTGCCGCGAGCACGTCCTCCGCCGCCGCCAGCACCGTCTGCTGATTGCGGCCGCCACGGCCATGGTCGGCTGGCACCACGACCGTTGCCTCGCCTCCCTCAATGACTGCTCTCGGCTGGCCGTCTTGTTCCGAAGCTGCCACCAGTTTGTGACTGAGGCTGGCGAGCCGGCTGCCAGCGTCATTGGCTGTTTCAGGGGCCGTCACCGTACCGGTTGAGATGACCTGATACCCGCAGGCTTCAGCAGCAGCCGCGGCTGCCTTGACCGCGGTGGCATTGCTGCCCAGTAGCAGGTGGCCAACCCGGCAGCCTGCCGGCGTCGTCCAGCAGCCGGCACTGTCAGCGGAAGCGGGCGGTCTGCTGTCGGTGGCCAGCCGGGCTGCCTCAAGCAGCGGTTCACGGTCGACTGGGAGAACCCCATAGTCGGCCAGCAGTGTTGCCAGGCCATCGATGTCGATCGCTGCTGGCAGGCAGGGGCCCGAAGCGATCGTGCCCAGGTCATCACCGATCACATCAGAAAGCACCACGGCCAGCAGCCGCCTGGCGGTGCAGGCAGCGGCCAGCCCACCCCCCTTCACCCGACTGGCTGCCCGGCGGACCGTGTTGATGGCGGTGATGTCAGCACCCGCAGCGGCAAGCTGCTGCGTGGTGCGGGTGAGCAGCGGTAGTGAAATACCTTCCACTGGTGCTTCAAGCAGGGCTGATCCACCGCCGGTGATCAGCACGATCGCCAGATCATCGGAGTTGAGTTGGCTGAGCATCGCGAGCATCTCACCCGTCGCGGTGACGACGGCTGTGGTCGGAAGGTTCACGCCGCCTGGCCGGGTTTCCCGCACCTCGATGGTTGCAAGCGACAGACCGCAGCCCGCCGGCGCGCTGACCAGGCCCGTCACCCGATGTTGCGCAAGCCGCTGCGGCCCCAGCAACGCCTCCAGTCCTGCGGCAAAGCCACCGGCCGCTTTGCCACCACCCACGACCACGATCCGGTTCAGCCGATCGAAGTCGAGTGTGTCACCGCCAGCCACCAAGACCGGCTTGTCGTCACAGCGCAGCTGGCCGGCCGGTTGGCCCAGCGACAGCCGGTTGCACATCAGCGAGCAAGGGTCAATTGCGGAGGTCATGGCGGCAATAATGTCGGCCAGATCCTGCCGCAACGGCGTGTTCGCCACGAAAGAGAGCCGTCGTTCGTTCCCAATCACGGTAGTGTCCCACTAGGCGACCGTGGCGGATCATCACCATGCTGGTTCTTAGGATCAAACTGGGTCAGGTCGATGCCCCCCTTGGCCTCCTCTTCAAGCAGCTTCACCCGCAGTTCCAGCCGGTCGATTCGACGGGCGAGCAGGGCCGGTGACTCCGTCTGCGGCTGTGGTCGCTTGGGCCGCGGCACCAGCGGATAACCGAGCTGCCGTTGAAGCGCCGCGAACAGAAAGAGCGGATCCTTGCCCCGGTTGGCCCAGGCGATCCGTCCCTCCTTTTCACCAAAGAGCGTTGCCGGCTGTTCGGCAGAACGATTCGCAGTGTCGGCGGCCGTCTCATCCAACCGCCGCTGCAGCCGCCGCACCCGTTCGGCACTGCGGACGTAGATCAGATCGGCCAGATCGACCAGGCCGACCTGCCTGGAGAGCATGGCAATCCAGTCCTTCCAGTCGGAGTCGAAGATGTCGTCTGCGGCGGTGGCGGTCAGGCCATGCATGTAGTCGAGCCGATTCCTGGAGAGACACTCAAAGCGATAGAAGAACAGCCCCTGAGGGGTGGCCCCCTCGGCTCGGTACGCGGCCTCGCGTTGGAGAATGGTCATTGCCGTCCGCAGGTCAAACCGGCCCTCCTCGTCTTCGGCCTCGGCGACAACGAAGGTCTGGAACGCCGAAAAATAGTGGGCCAACCGCCGCATGGCGGTGGCCATGGTGCCGACCAGCCGGAGGTCGCTGACCAAATAGTCGATAGCCAGCGGCAGTTTCGTGGTGGCAAGCACCTCGTGGCTGAGGCCGACGAGGGCCTCTTGGGTGGCGACTCCGTCGAGCATCCGCTCGCCGAGTGTCCGAAACAGGTAGCCCTGTTCGATGTATTCCTCACGATCCAGCATCTCGGTAGCCCTGCAGCGTCGCGGCGTGAAGCGATCACTGGGCCGAGAGGGTCGGCCCGACCTTCCTGCAATCTATACTTGGGAGGTCCGAACAGTCATCTTGAGGAGGATGGACGCCCACGATCGTCCGCCAGAGCACATGCCGCAACAGTTCAGTTCGATTGAGGCCGCCGTCGCCGCCCTGCAAGAGGGCCGGGTCGTCATTGTGGTCGATGCCGAGGATCGGGAAAACGAGGGGGACTTCATCTGTGCGGCCGAGCATGCCACACCCGAGGCGGTCAACTTTATGATCACCCATGGCCGGGGGCAGGTCTGCATGGCCGTGCTGCCGGAGGTGGCTCGACGACTGGAACTGCCACCAATGGTGGAGACGAACCAGACGCCCCTGGGCACCGCCTTTACCGTGCCGGTCGATCATGTCTCGGCCCGCACCGGCATCACCGCCGGAGAGCGGGCAACAGCCATCGCGGCGATCCTCGACCCTACCAGTAAGCCGCAGGACTTTGTCCGGCCAGGGCATCTGTTTCCGCTCATTGCCAAGGAGGGGGGCGTGCTACGGCGGGCGGGGCATACTGAGGCCACCGTCGATCTGGCCCGGCTGGCCGGTCTGCAGCCGGCCGGGGTGCTCTGTGAAATTCTTGATACCGAAGGCAACCGTGCTGATCGCACGGCCCTCTGGGCCATTGCCGAGCAGCACGGCCTTGAGATCATCTCGATCGAAGAACTGATTCGCCACCGCCGGGCCCGTGAGAAGCTGGTCGAACGGATTGCCGAAGCAGAACTGCCGACGAAGTGGGGCACGTTCCGCATCCTGGCCTATGACGTGAAGTATGAATCGCAGCAGCCGATCGTGCTGGTGATGGGCGATGTCAGTACCGCAGCTGCGCCACTGGTGCGGCTGCACTCGTCATGCTTTACCGGCGACCTGCTCGATAGCCTGCGGTGCGACTGCGGTGATCAGTTGCACATGGCGCTCGAGATGATTGGCCGCGAAGGAGTGGGGGCTCTCGTCTACCTGCCTCAGGAGGGGCGGGGTATTGGGCTCGTGCAGAAGATCCGGGCATACGGGCTGCAGGACGAAGGTCTCGACACGGTTGAGGCGAATCTGGCCCTCGGCTTCAAGGCCGATGCCCGTGACTATGGAATCGGTATTCAGCTGCTTAAGGATGTCGGTCTTTCGAAGGTGCGGCTGCTCACGAACAACCCGAAAAAGACAGATGCCTTCATCTACGGTGGCTTTGATCTCGAGGTTGTCGATCAGGTGCCAATTCTGCCGCCATCAAACGAGTTCAACGCCCGTTACCTTGCCACCAAGCGGGAAAAACTCGGCCACCAGCTGCCCGCTGGAACACCGGCGGCTTCCGGCGGACGTTGACCGGGCTCTCCCATCCCTCGTAGCATCGCCGTTTACGGTTGAGAAGCTGCACCCGGTGTTCCGGCGGCGCCGTGAGTGTATTCGGCAGAAGGAGGTTCGCGATGCTGCAGGAGTTTGGGCGGCGGATAGCCAGTCGGCTGGTTTACCCGGGGTGTACGGTCGTCCTGTTCGGCCTAGCTGGATGTGGGTCCGATGAACCTGCGACCCCCCTCCCGGCTCCTGAACTGACGGCCCCAGCCGACGAGCGGAAGGAGCCGCTGCCGGTAACGCCGGTGGAGGCGCCGGAGCCGTTTGATGCCCCGCCGCTGTCTGAACTCGACAAGGAAGTGGGCTGGATCGACCGGCCGGTCCGGGATGGGCTGGTGCTGCTGCGGGAGGCACAGGCCGGAGAGGGTGTGCTGGTGACCGTTGCCGATGCCTTGGCACTGAAAAATGACACTGCCGATACGAACGCCAAGATTCTCTCGGCCCTCGGCCGCCTGCCGGAAGAGGGCCAGGCCGATCTGTCGGCCCGTATTGAACGGCATGTTGGCGGTGACCTTGGCAGCACCAATCCGATCATGATCAGCACAGCCGCTGAGTTCGACATTCTCGGCCTCACCGGTTTCGGGCTCTTTTCCTTCGGCCGCGACCTCGAGCCCTTTGCCACCAGCGAGACGGTCGTAGCCTGGCAGACCAGCACCGACCGCATGCTCGACAAAGTGGTGCTGCGGGACGACCTTGTCTGGAGCGACGGCAAGCCGATCACCGCCCACGACATCGCCTTTACCTATCAGGTGATCATGGACCCGCGGGTACCGGTCCCGGCGGTTCGCAGCGGCACCGACCAGCTGCGGTGGGTCGAAGCCTATGACGACCGCACCGTGGTCTTCTTCCACAAAGAGGCCCTCGCCACCAATGTCTGGAACATCAACTTTCCGGTCCTGCCCAAGCACATCTATGAACAGACCTGGGAGGACGACCCGACCCTGAAGGACTCGCCCGAGCATGTCCAGCTCGAAGCGTCGCCGGTCTGTGGCGGTCCCTACGAGATCGTCGAACGGAAACGGGGCCAGCAGATTGTGCTCAAGCGGCGGGCCAGTTGGGCGACGGTAGGTGGCAAGCAGGTTCGCGAAGAGCCCTATTTCGAGGAGATCCGCTTCCGGATCATCGAAGACCCCAACACGACGCTGCTGGCGCTGAAGGCGGGGGAGATCGACGAGATGATCCTGCAGCCTGAGCAGTGGACGACGCAGACGGTCGATGAGGATTTCTATGAACGCAATACCAAGGTGACCGCGCCTGAGTGGGTCAGTTTTCATTTCGGCTGGAATATCGACACGGTCTTTTTCCGTGATCGGCGGGTGCGGCGGGCGATGAGCTATGCCTTCAATCATGATGAGATGCTCGAGAAGCTTTGCTACAGCCTCTACGAGCCCTGCACCGGCATCTTCCATCCGGGGGCGTGGATGGCTGCGCAGAAGAAGCTCGAGCCCTATAAGCAGGACCTCGACAAGGCCGAGGCCCTCCTCGATGAGGCGGGCTGGATCGACCGAGACAACGACGGTGTCCGCGACAAGGAGATCGACGGTCGGAGCGTGCCGTTTGAATTTTCGATTGTCGTTAATCAGCAGCCGCTGCGGATTGCCATCTGCACGCTCTTGAAGGAGAACCTCGACCAGATCGGAGTTCGGCTCAACGTCCGCCCGGTGGAGTCGACCGTCCTGCAAGACCTGACGATCAAGCACAATTTCCAGGCCTACTTCGGCGGCTGGGGCTCAGGTACCGACCCCGATACCTCAGAAAACCTCTGGAAGACCGGCGCGATGCGGAACTTCTGCAACTATGCCAACCCCGAGATCGATCGGCTCTATGCCGAAGGGCGGCAGGAGTTCGACCGGGCCAAGCGGGCAGAGAAATATGGCCGCATCCAGGAGATCCTCTACGACGACCAGCCATACACGTGGCTATTCTGGCGGAACAGCTTTTACGGCTTCTCAAAGAGCCTGCGGGGCTATGTCTTTTCGCCGCGGGGGCCCTACCACTACTCCCCCGGGTTCGGCAGCCTCTGGAAGCCCCGGCAGGAGTGAGCGATGGCAACCTACCTGCTGCGGCGGTTCCTCCTGGGGATCGTCACGCTCGCGGTGATCACCCTGATCGTCTACGGCCTGGCCCGGAACATGCCGGGTAATCCGCTCACGGTGCAGCTGGGCGAGAGCGACCCCAGCCGCAAGCTCAACCCGGAGGATCAGCGGCGGATGCTTGAGATCTACGGCCTCGACAAGCCCTGGCCGGTGGGCTACCTGCAGTGGGTCAGCAAACTGGTGCGGGGCGATCTGGGCCGATCGATCACCCGTAAGCAGCCGGTGACGAAACTGATCGGTGAGCGGATCGGTCCGACGGTGTTGATTTCAGGAACTGCTCTGGTCCTCACCTGGCTGTTGGCCATTCCGCTGGGCCTTTATGCATCGGCCCGTAGCGGTCACATCGATGAGCGGGCGGTCGGCATCGGGCTCTACGTGCTCTATTCGTTTCCAGCCTTCGTAGCAGCGCTGTTTCTGCAGATCATCTTTGCGGTCTGGCTGCGGGGAACGAGCTGGGAGTTGCCGCTGTTCGGCATGAGCGATCTACCGAGTGATGCCGCCTGGTCGGCCCGGGCGGCCGATATTGCCCGGCATGCGATCCTGCCGGTGGTCTGCCAGACCTATGTGGTGCTTGCCTACAACAGCAGGTTCATCAAGGCGAACCTCGAAGAGGTGGTGCGGCAGGACTTTATCCGCACCGCTCGGGCCAAGGGGGCAGGCCCCGGGCGGGTACTCATTCGGCATGCCTTCCGCAATACGCTGATTCCACTGGTGACACTACTGGGGCTATCGTTGCCGGCGCTGGTCGGGGGGTCGGTGATCATTGAGCAGATTTTTACCTGGCCGGGCATGGGGCGACTGTTCTTTGAAAGCATCCGCGAACGGGACTACCCGACGATCATGGGGCTGACCTTCATGTTCAGCCTGCTTACTCTCGCCGGCCAGTTGCTGGCCGACCTGCTCTATGGGCTGGTCGATCCCCGGGTGAGCGTGGACTAACCGCAAGGAGTGTCGATGAAACCGCACGACGCCTCCTCGCGGCCTCCCTCGCGAGGCTTCTGGGCCGAGGCCTGGGTTCGCTATCGCGGCCGGCCGATTGGCATGATCGCCCTGGCCTTCGTGGTCTTTCTCACTGTCGTAGCCGCCTTCGCTCCGGCGATTGCCGGCACCAAGCCGGTGATCTGCCGCTACAAGGGGCAGCTCTACATGCCCTGTCTCGGCTACTTCAACCGCCGCTGGGAGGCGCCGGTCTTTACCAAAGACAAGTTTCGCGGCACCTATCCACAGAACCTCAAAGACAAAGACCCCGACAGCTGGGCGATCTGGCCGCTGGTCTTTCAGGATCCCTATCGCCGCGTGCGGGACAACGAGTGGCCCGGTCGGCCAGAGAATCCTTCTCGCGATGAGGGGCGGCCCAATGCCATCAACCTGTTTGGGACCGATCAGTACGGGGTCGATGTCTTCGCCAAGATGGTGCATGGCACCACCATTGCCTTGCTGGTCGGCTTTGTCTCAATGGGGCTGGCCGGCTCGATTGGCATCATCGTCGGTGCGATCGGAGGTTACTTCGGCGGCTGGGTCGACATGCTGACCAGCCGACTGACCGAGGTGGTGATGTGCATCCCGACGCTGGTACTGATTCTCGCCTTGGTAGCCGTAGTCGAGAAGCCGACGATCTGGAAGACGATGGCGATCATCGGAGCGACCGGCTGGACCGGCATCGCCCGGCTGACGCGAGCGGAGTTTCTGCGGCTGAAGGAAAGCGAGTTCGTGATGGCGGCGCGGGCGGCCGGGGCGGGGCCGGTGCGGATCATGCTGCGGCACATCCTGCCCAACGCCCTGGCACCGGTACTGGTGCCGATCACCTTTGGGATCGCGGCAGCGATTTTGATCGAGGGGTCGCTGTCATTTCTCGGCTTCGGCCCACCGCCGCCGACGGCCAGCTGGGGCTCAATCCTCAACAGCGCCCGCAGCAACCTGCAGCTCTGGTGGCTGGTCATCTTTCCGGGGGCCGGCATCTTCCTGACGGTTCTGGCCTACAACCTGGTGGGCGAGGCTCTCCAAGAGGCGACCGACCCCCGGCTGCGGGAGGCGAGAAAATGACCGCCACTCCGCTGCTGGCCATCAACGATCTGGTGACCGCCTTTGAGACGCCGGCCGGCCGGCTGCCGGTCGTCGACGGCGTCTCGCTGGCGATCGGCCGCGGCCGCACACTGGGCCTGGTCGGCGAGAGCGGCTGCGGCAAGAGTGTGACGGCGATGTCGATCTTGCGGCTGGTGGCCAGCCCGCCGGATCGGCATGATCTTTCAGGAGCCGATGACCAGCCTCAATCCGGTCTTCACGGTTGGCGATCAGATTGCCGAGGTGGTCAGGTTGCACCGTCGTGCCAGCCGAACCGCAGCCCGGGCCCGGGCCCTGGAGATGCTGAGGCTGGTCCGGGTGGCCGACCCTGAGCAGCGGCTCGATGCCTATCCGCATCAGTTGTCTGGCGGGATGCGGCAGCGAGTGATGATTGCCATGGCTCTAGCCTGCGATCCCGATCTGGTCATTGCAGACGAGCCGACCACGGCACTCGACGTGACAATACAGGCCCAGATTCTTGAACTGCTTGACGACTTGCGGCACCGGCTGGGCACGGCGATTCTGCTGATCACCCACGACCTCGGCGTGGTGGCTGAGACCTGTGATGATGTCGCTGTGATGTATGCCGGCCGTATCGTTGAGCAGGCGCCAGCTGCCGAGCTCTTCAGCCGACCGCTGCATCCCTATACGATCGGCTTGCTGGCCGCCCGGCCCGATGCTGACCGTCGTGGCACCGGCCCGCTGACCACGATTCCGGGCATGGTGCCACCGCCGCAGGAGTTTCCCAGCGGCTGCCGGTTCCATCCCCGGTGCGGCCATGCCCAGCAGCCCCGCTGTGATGGTGAGGTCCCGCCCCTGCGGGAACTCAGCCCGGGCCACTTCGTCCGTTGCCACTATGCCGAGGAGATCAGCCAGTGACTCGACTGCGGCAAGGCAACCATCACCAGGCAGCCACCGGATCGGAAGTTGTTGCTACCGATCCCGATGAGGCATTGGTCGAAGTCGAGCGGCTCGAGACCCATTTTCCGATCCGCAAGGGACTCCTGCGGCGGCAGGTCGGAACGGTCCGGGCGGTCGATGGAGTCAGCTTTGCCGTTCAGCAAGGGCAGACCCTAGGGCTGGTCGGAGAGAGCGGCTGCGGTAAGACAACCGTCGGTCGCAGCCTGCTGCGGCTGATCGAGCCGACCGGCGGCAGTGTGCGATTCGCCGGGCGAGATGTTCGAGGCCAGAGCCGGGCAAAACTGCGGCGACTCCGCCGCAGGATGCAAATCGTTTTCCAGGACCCTTACGGCTCGCTCAATCCGCGGATGAAGGTGCGGTCGATCCTCGAAGAGGGACTGCTGATCCACGGCATGGGCGATCGGGCTACTCGGCTCGAGCGGATGGCAGCGGCCCTTGAGCGAACCGGGCTGGCCGCCGCCGCCCTCGACCGTTATCCGCACGAGTTCTCCGGAGGCCAGCGGCAGCGGATTGCCATTGCCCGGGCCGTCGTGCTCGAGCCTGAATTCCTGGTGCTCGATGAGCCGGTCTCAGCCCTCGACGTTTCAATTCAGGCCCAGGTGATCAACCTGTTGGCGGAACTGCGTCAGGAGCTGGGGCTCACCTACCTGTTCATCTCGCATGATCTTTCCGTGGTCGAGTATCTGGCCGATCAGGTGGCGGTCATGTATCTCGGACGAATCGTTGAATCGGCCCCAGCCGAGCAGCTCTGCCGACAGCCGCTGCATCCGTACACGCAGGCCCTCTTCTCCGCCGTGCCGAGTGTCGAGCCCAGCCGGCGACGGCAGCGAATCGTGCTGCCTGGCGATGTACCAAGCCCGTCACGGCCGCCGAATGGCTGCCGGTTTCATCCGCGGTGTCCGCTGGCAGAGGCGGTCTGCCGCGAGGTCGATCCCCCCCAGGTCGACCTCGCGGGCCACCGTGTTCACTGCCATGTTGCTGGCCGTGAACTTGACCGCGTGGGTGGCGATGCCACCGCCGCCTCGGCTGCTATTGCTGCGGCTATTACCGCCGCGACCGCTGGCTCGGCTGCCCCGAGCCGGCCATGTTCTGACGCCTGACGAAGTAGGTCTTGGGGTCATCGACGACCCAGGGCGTGCTCCAGGTCTTGCCGTCATCGTGGCTGCAGACGTTGTAGAAGAAGGTCTTCACCCATTCGGTCCGATAGCCGTACGGGTACTGCGAAGTCATGTGATCATCCATCGACAGCTCATCCACGCCGGGGCTGGCGAAGTAGTGGACCATGCCATCGGGTGAGAAGCTCATGCCGAGGGTCCACCAGCCGAGCTGGTCGGCAGTGATGGTCGGTCCCCGCATGCCCCGGCCTCGACGGTCACCGCGAATTCGCAGGTAGGCCGAGTCAGCCTGCTCTTTGCCGTCACCGGGAGCGAAGACAATGAACATGCCGGGCCAGTATTCCTCGACGCCAAACTCACCCCGATCGGGATGGTCTTCGCCGGTGATGATGGCATGCGTGGTACAGCCGCAGCGAAAGCCGAAGGAGGCACCGCTGCGACGCTCCCACTGCGAAAAGGGTGGGAGGTAGACCCGGGTCACAACGCTGGGGCTATCGACCCGGGACAGGCCCCGGCCAGCGGCCTTCGACATGTTGAAGATCAGGTCGTCCTGCATCATCCGATAGGTCAGCTTGCCGGGGATGCCGGCCCGCAAGGTGGCGATCAGCATGCCATGGCTGCTGCCTTCGAGCCCGGGGGCGGGCAGTTCAACCCGCTTGACGACATCGGGCGTACCCCGCTTCGGGCCTTCGAACCAGAGGCCATTGTTGCTCTTGCCCAGTGGGCTCCGCATCCGCTTGTCCTGCTCTTCCGAACTCTTGGGATGTCGGTGGTACCACTTCCAATTTTCTGCTTCGAAGTCATCGCCACCGTTTTTGATCAGCACGCCGGTACCGGGGATAAGCACCGGCTTCTTGGCGACAGTGGGCTTTTCGGCAGCCGCCGTCGCATTGGGTTTCGCAGCGGCTTCCGCTGGCGTCGCGGCTCCAGCGGGTGACAGGTTGAGAAGCAGCAGCCCGCAGAGGGCCGCGGGAAGCAAACGACGGATGAGTGGGTCAGCCATACTGGAAGTTCCTCTGAACGCGGTTTGAATGAGACGGTTCTCGTTGTGCGGAAGAAGGCGATCCTGCCGATTGAATCAATCGTCAGGGTTGCTAGGTGAGGTGCAGGCCATGAAAAGGAAGCCGGCAGAACTCATCCAGTTTGACTAGCCTGCCCGGTTGCCCCGATGTGTGTGTTGACTGGGATCGCTCTGGCGTTGGGATC
This sequence comes from Planctomycetia bacterium, assembly GCA_009922585.1. GTDB lineage: Bacteria > Planctomycetota > Planctomycetia > Pirellulales > UBA1268 > UBA1268. The sequence continues at coordinate 8,695 of RFVE01000032.1, read as the reverse complement.
TGAAAATCGTCACAAACGCCCTGCAACCGACTCTGGATAAAGTCTGCTGCGGCAGAATTCGGCAGTCGACAACTCGGAAACCCTCGGCGTTTTCGAGTTTGCCCAAGTGGACCATCGTTCGCCCGCATTCGCGGGCAGGGGCCATGGAAGGCTTTTTTCACGAACAGCTCAAGCAGTCCGCATGAGGGCACGCGGGCCTCCTGCTGGTCGCTGCCGGGGTGCTGCCGGTAACGGCCACCGCCCAAGAACTGGGTGATCAGCCTGAGCGGCTGGCAGTGACGGGTAGGCGATCGCATATCCAGTCGATTAGTGAGATGCGGAAGACTGAGCCGGTTGGCCAGGTTGCTGCGTTCGGTCTTCAGCTGTCGCGGGCGCCAGAAATCCTGCGGCGTCAACTGGCACTCTCCCGTGGCGAGGGTCTGGTGGTCGATGCCGTCAGCCCAGAGTCTGCCGCTGCCCAGATCGGCATCCAGCCCCATGATGTGCTGGTGCGGCTCGATGATCAGCTGCTGGTGCTGCCGGAACAGCTGGCAGTGCTGTTGGAGGCGATCCCCTTGCCGACGGCAGCGGCGTCCCCCAGCGGGAATGTCACCACCGGCGGCGTCATGAAGATCCTGCGGGCTGGGAGACCATTGAATATTCCGCTTGGTCAGCCTGCGCTAGCTGTGACAGCTCCTGCCCCACCCGTTCCGGCAGCCGTTGGTTCCAATCGGCCGCAGGGCGGACTCCGGCAGCCTGCTTCTGCTGTTCAGCTTGCCTCAGGGGGGAAGCACGTTCCGATCGCTGCAACAGATGAAGCAGTGCTGCTGCGGGAAGACGATGACTTCACGATTCGGCTGATTCAGGCTGATGACACCCGGCTGATCGTGCTGACACCGACAGGGCAGTCGGTCTTCAATGGACGAATCGACACGCCGGAGCGGCTGGCCGAGGTTCCCCCGGTCCTTCGTCCCCGGGTGGATACCATGCTCCGGGTGCTCGGGCCGCGGTCACCGGCTGCGGGACCAGCCCCAGTTGAAATCAGCCGCTGACCGGATTGGACGGGATGGCAACGACCGGCAGCCCCAGCATTCTGCCTGCGGCAGTGGCAGTCGCAACGGCAGCCTCGGTGCCCACGGCAACGATGCCTGCTGCGGCCAACGAGGTCGCCTCAGCCACGATCTGACCAGCTTCCTGCGGAGTGTTGTCCTGAATGACAAGCACCCGATAGCCACCCCGGTATTGTCGGGCGGTGGCTGCCCAGGCTGGTGCGTACCGAGCTACCGTCTCGCTGGTGGCAACCACCAGCAGTGGCCCGTCAATCGCCGCGGCAGCGACTGCATCCTCCGGCAGCGGATGGTTCACATGGCCTCCGATTCGACCCGCTCACGCTCGCTTGGACAGCTCGGAACAAAGTGCCCGAAACCGCTGAGGAGCAGCCAGCTTCAGTGACCCTCATCTCCGTCAACTGGCCTGGCTGTGCGAACAAAGTCAGCAGCCGGCAGCAGATCGGCGGCAATACCCGAGTGCAGCTGCAGCGTCAGTTCATCGGCTCCGACCTGTTCGAGCATCAGTTGGGCGGGTTCAGTGTTGGCAGTGGCAGTGGGACTGCCGGCGAGTGTAAGCAGCCATCCGGCTCCCGACCGGAGCCAGCTGAACTCTGCCGTGCGGCCGTCTGAGCAGAACATCCACGAGCGGATTTCGCCACGCCCTTGATCCCAGCCGATGAACTCGGTGATGGTTCGCCGTTGGACGGTGCCGTCCGAAGTTGGGGTCGGAAGCAGGGCAGGAATTCCCGCAATCGTTCGGGCCGCGCCGCCGGGCGGCTGCGGCTCGTCGGTGATCAGATGCTGGCGGATGAGAAATCCACCCTCGGCTGCCCAGTCGCACTGAATGCTGATCGTGAGCCCGTCACTCACATCTTCCCACGAGCCCCGCAGCCAAGCCAATGGAGCCAGCCGGTCGCGAACCGAGGGGCTGGCCGGGGCGGTCGCCTCCCGCACCGACTCGATCAGCCAACGACCGTCATGCCGAACCAGCACGGCCGAAAATCGGCTTCTGGTTGGCTGCCGGCCAGCAAGTTCCAGCCGAGAGACACCGTCAACCACGGCGACATCGTCACGAATAGGCCTGACCGCCTCGATGTCGAAATCGATCTGGGCAGTTCTGTCGGCGGTGAACAGCCGATCGAAGACTCGCTCGACGGCGTCTCTGCCCACGGTCCGGCTACCGGTGTCGAGGTCAAGGTTTTCTCCATCGGTGGTCCAGTGGGTGGCAAGTGTCACCGGGTCGTGACGGTTGAATGCTGCGGTATAGCTGGCCAGAGTGGCCCTGATCTCAGTTGCCCAGGTCGCAGAAGCGGGCTGCGTCGGCTCAAGCAGCCGCGGCTGGGCGGCATTGCCGCTCTGGTTTAGCGGCAAGGCTGCAGCGACAGGCCGGATGGTTGTCGGCTGCGACTCGACGCGGCTGAGTCGCCGCTCAAGCAGTTCCAGCTGGAGCCCCGCCGGTGGCTTGATCACGACGGGAACCGGCCGTGACGGTCGCGGGATCGCTGCTGGTGCCGCCGCCGGCTTCGCAATGGGCTTGGCTGTAAAGCTGCTCGGGACAGGACGGTCAGTGGCTGACTGGCAGCCAAAGCAGGTGACTGCCACCAGAACCGGGAAGCAGCTGAAAGAATACTTCATCGCAGACTCCTTTCTTACGACTCAGCCACGGTGGCAAAGCCACAGCAGTTTTAGGAAACGACCCTCAGCCGCCGGATTTTAGCAAAATGCTTTGAAAGACTGCCGCAGCCGGCAGTCACTGGTCAGTGATTTCCCGCTGTGATTGCTGGAAAATCGTCAGTCCGGAAGGGCGTCAACGGCAAGCCGGCTGCTGAATACATGTTGCAGACCGGGTTGTCGGCCCAGGCGTAGCGGACGGCGACGGGATCAGCAACGGCGTCGCTCCAGACCTCGATCCGGCCGTCGGGCAGAAACCGGGCTGATGCGACCACAAACTTTTGATCGGCAGCAGCGATCGTGAAACCGACAGGCTCCCGAACGTCGAACGGCCTCCAGCCGGCCGCCTTGGGATCGACGTTGTCGAAGCTCAGGACGATCTTACTGCCCTGCTTTTCCATCGCCTTGTACCGTGGGCTACGGCAGACAATGCCTGGACGCTTGTAGGTCTCGGCCAGCGCCCAGCGAGCGAGCCGCTTGGCGACGTCCTGTTTGTTCTTGGGGTGAATGTCCTTGCCTTCGCCAATATCGATGATCACCGCCTCGCCGGTGTTCGGCAGTTTGTCCATCGTCAGCGTCTGAGCCTCCCGCAGTTCAGCCCAGTCGCTGTCGGCAGGCCCCGGCTTTTCGTCACGGAAGTCAGCCAGCTGCACCCAGTAGAAGGGAAAGTCCCCCAGCTTCCACTCGTCCCGCCACGACTCGATCATGAACGGAAACAGGTCGCGGTACTGCATGGCCCGACTGGCATTCGATTCACCCTGATACCAGATGGCCCCCTTGATGCCGTAGCCGATCGACGGGGAAAGCACCCCGCAGTAGATGTTGCCAGGCCGGGAATTACCGGACAGCAGTCCTTCTGGATTGCGGGGCTGCCGAGGAACAGGTTTTTTTTCGGCCTTGGCCTGTTCAGCTGCCACCTTCCATTTTTCCAGCTGGACCTTGAAGTTCTCAACCATCTTTGGGATGTCGGCTTCAGTCTTGGCCCAGCGGTCCAGCAGCGGCTTGAACCGCTCATCAGCAGCAAGTCGCCCCCGCTCGATCCAGGCCTCACAGGCACTGCCACCCCAGGCATTGTCAATCAGGCCGACTGGCACACCGAGGGTCTGGTGCAACTGGCGGCCAAAGAAAAACCCGACTGCCGAAAAGCTTCCGACATTGTCGGGTGAGCAGACGCTCCACGAGCCGTTGAAGTTCCATTGGGGCTCCTGAACGCCGACTTGTGGCACCGAGATCAGCCGGATTTGAGGAAATGCTGCCGTAGCTTTCTCGAGATCGGCGTCGTTGGCCTGGTCGACGCTCCACTGCATGTTTGACTGGCCGGAACAGACCCAGACCTCACCGATCAGCACGTCGTTGAAGCTCAGTTCGTTCTTGCCCTTCACGGTGAGGGTGTGGGGGCCACCATATTCGGAGATCGCATCGAGCAGGACCTCCCAGCTACCGTCGGCCCCAGCGGTGGCGGTGTGGCTCTGGTCCGCGATCGACACGGCGACCGTCTCGCCCGGGTCTGCTTTGCCCCAAACGCGGTTACGGATGCCCTGCTGGAGCACCATATGGTCGCCGAACATGTTGTTCAGCGACACATCGGCTGAGGCCGGAGCGGTGACGAGGCAGGCCGAAAATAGGGCGAGCACCAGCAGCAGTGTGACCGCCCGGTGAGCGGATCGCAGTGGATGGATCGTGCTGGCGGCTGGGGTGAGGACACGAGCGGGCATGTGGCAAACTCCGAGGGAGACGACGGAAATCGTGGGAAAGCTTTGGGAAATTTCTGAGGCGTTAGCGTACCGTCGGCTCAGGGTACGGCCAAATCGTGGGGGTGTCCTTCTGGAGTCCTCACCGCAATGGACCCGCCAATCGACCCGGAGCAGAAAATGTGAACACCCCCCATAAATACTTGCTTGGCAAAAAAGTCCGCGTATCCTAGCCAAATTAACAGGCGGCCGGGCGTTTCGGTCGTCGGAAAACGAGAGAGAGAGGTCTCTTCGGCCGACCGGGCCCCCGGGTGCGCTCGAAATTCAGCCTGCTCAAAGTTCCCTGTTCCACCCTGTTTTTGGAGGTTCCCAGTGATTCGCAAGTTCGTGACTTGCTTCCTGCCGGCGATCGCCGTCCTCGTTGCGTGCACCAGCACCTATGCGGACTGCGGCAAGTGCGGTGGTGAAGAAGGTGCCTGTTGCGGCACCAAGACCGTGTGCCAGCGGCAGTATGTGACGGAAATGAAGACCGTCACCTGCACGGAGTACAAGAAAGAGACCCGCGAAAAGACCTACACGGTCATGAAGCGGGTGCCCCGGACCGAAGAGCGGACCCGCACCGTGACCGTGTGCGTGCCCGAGACCCGGACCAAGACCGTTGAGTACACGGTCAACAAGAACGTGATGGAGACAAAGACCTGTGAGTACCAGGTGCAGGTTCCCTATTGCGAAGAAGTTGAGCAGAAGTACACGGTCATGGTGCCGGTTCAGGAAGAAAAGACCTGCACCTACACCGTGATGGTGCCGGTCCAGGAAGAAAAGACCGAAACCTACACCGTGATGGTGCCCCACACTGAAGAGGTGGAGCAGAAGTACACGGTGATGGTGCCGGTTCAAGAAGAGAAGACCTGCACCTACACCGTGATGGTGCCGGTGAAGGAAGAGAAGACCTGCACCTACAAGGTGATGGTGCCCTACACGGAAGAAGTCGAAGAGACCTACACCGTCATGGTTCCTTACACCGAAGAGGTCCAGAAGACCCGGACGGTTCAGAAGCGGGTGCCGGTCACCACGACCAAGACCGTGCAGGTTCGCGGTGGTCACTGGGAGAACCAAATGGTTGAGGTGCCCTCGTGCGGGACCGACGCCTGTGGCAATCCCTGCCCGCCGAAGATGTGCTGCAAGCGGGTCTGGGTGCCCACTTGCGAGACCAAGGAAATTCCCTGCACCACCTATCAGTGTGTGACCGAGGAAGTTTCCTACACAGCCTGCGTGCGGAAATGCAAGCAGGAAGAGCGGACCCGCAAGGTCTGCGTCCGGAAGTGCAAGGAAGAAGAGCGGACCCGCACCTACTGTGTCACCAAGTGTGTGCCGGAAGAGCGGACCCGCACCTACTGTGTCACCAAGTGTGTGCCGGAAGAGCGGACTCGGAAGGTCAAGGTCGTCAAGTGTGTGCCGGAAGAGCGGACCCGCACCTGCACCGTGACCAAGTGCGTGCCGGAGCAGCGTGAGCGGACCTACTGTGTCACCAAGTGCGTGCCGGAAGAGCGGACCCGGACGGTCAAGGTGCAGAAGTGCAAGACCGAAACCCGGACCCGCGAGTACCAGGTCTGCAAGTGTGTGCCGGAGACGATGACCAAGGAGGTTTCCTACACGGTCATGGTTCCCGAGCAGAAGGAAGAGAAGTACACGGTCACCCTCTATGACTGCGTGCCGGAAGAGAAGACCTGCACCTATGAGGTCTGCGTTCCGGTCGAGGTCACCAAGGAGGTGCCGGTCAAGAAGTGCGTCATGGTCGAGGTTGAGGTGCCCTGCAGCTGCTGTGACAGCGGTTGTTGTGGTGAGGCCAACTGCTGCGACCAGGGCTGCAAGAAGGGCTGCCGCCGTCAGCGGTGCCGTCGCTGCTGCCGCTAGGGCAGCAGTGGGCGGCCCTTTGCGGCTACCCTGCGTTGATCAGGCGGGCCGGGTGCGAGAGCGCCCGGCCCGCTTTTTCTGTCTAGCTGTCCGTGGAAAAAGCCCTCCATGGCCTTTTTCCACTCGGGCAACACCCGAAAAAGCCGAGGGTTTTCAGGGTTGCCAGTAGCCGCTTCCTGCGGCGGCAGACTTTATCCAGAGTCTGCTAGCGACCCAAAAAATTGACCGGAACCAAACCGGGGGGTACTTCTTTACGTAGAGGGATTGTTGGAGGCGGCTGCGCCGGTGCTGCCTTGGAGGATTTTCTTTCGAAAGCTACGCCATGTCATTGCTGCACCGCCTGTTCGGCCATACCGCTCGTCCGCGTCGGGTTCGGCCCAGAAATAGGGTCTGGGCAATCCCCGAGTCACTCGAGCGGCGGCTGGCCTTTGATGCTGACCTGGCCGTCGCCATTCAAGACGGCGTGGCGACCTACCAGCCAGGGGCTGAGAGCGTCTACACAGTCATTATCACCAACAATGGAGCGGATGATGCTGCCGGCACCCGGGTTGTCGCACCGCTGCCGACCGGTGTCGCCTCGGCCAGCTGGACCGCCCAATATTCTCCCGGAGCCTCTGGCCCCGCCTCCGGCAGTGACACAACTGGCGATGCTGTCTTTGCGACCATCAATCTGCCTGCTGGTGAGTCAGCGATCTTTACTGTGACTGCCGTAGTCGAAGAGGCGGCGGTCGGGGACGTAACCTTTGAGGATGTCACCTTTGAGATTGAGGCCCGGGAAGGGTTGGGCGTGACTGATGCTAATCGCGATAATAACACGGCCGCCGACACCAACACCTGGCCGGTGCTTGTGGTCGGCAGTGGCATCGGCTATCGCAGCACCCCGACGGTCACCGTCATTGACCCAGTCTCAGGGCAGGAGGTCAATCAGTTTCTTGCCTTTGAGCCCCGTTTCCGCGGTGGTGTGAGTACAGCCCTCGCCGATGTTGATGAGGACGGCTCCGTCGAGATCATCGCTGCCTCCGGACCAGGGAAGGGCGAAGTACGGGTCTTTGAACTCGATGGCACCGAGCTTTCCAATTTCCGGCTGCGGCCTTTTGGCGACAACTATTTGAGTGGTCTTTCACTTGCCTTCGGTGACTTCGACGGTGATGGCAGTGGTGATTTGGCCGTCGGAAAGTCCCGCGGGGCCGACGTCGCGGTCTTTGGCCTTGCAGCTGGTGGAACGGGGTGGGCAGCCCAGCCCACGCAAACGTTCCAGCCATACGGTGGCAGCCACATCAACGGGGTTGTGCTAGCAGCAGCCGACATCGGTGTCGTGGCTGGCGGCGTCATCCAGGATGCCACTGTGGCTGACGGGCAGCATGAGCTGGTGGTCGGCACCGGAGCAGGTGCCAGCCGATCGGTGCAGGTGATGAGCCTGGCTGGTGGCCCGACGGTGCTTGGGCAGATTGCCCCCAGAGCCGCCTATGGCCTGACCGGGGTCGTTGTCGCCGCTGCCCGCTTCGACAGCGATGCCATTGACGACATCTTTGTCTCAGGTGGCCGCGGCAGTTCGGCGGTGACGGACGTCTTTTCGGGGCTGCTGCCAGCCGGCGGCAACGTGCTGCAGCGGTTTTCCGCCACTGCCGACAGTGCCGGTACGAACGCCCGCAGCTATGCCAGTGGTATCGATCTCGATGGTGACGGCCGGGTCGACCAGGTCTATAGCCTCTCCGGGGCAGGCAGCAGCCGAGGTGCGGCAGTCTTTGACCGGGCAGGAAGTCAGACCAACACGCTGGAGATTCTCCGCGGGCCGCTGCACCTGGCCCGATCAGTCACTCCGGCACCGGTTGTCGACCAGACGCTTATCACCACCGCTTCCGGGCTCCAGTACCGTGATCTGGTGGTCGGCTCGGGGGCAGTGGCAACCGCCGGTCAGTCTGTGACGGTGGAATACGTCGGCAGCCGGCAGAACGGCGAGGTTTTTGACAGTTCTCGCGGTAGAGGATCGCCCTTCAACTTCACGCTCGGCATTGGACAGGTGATTGCCGGCTGGGACGAGGGCGTCGCCGGGATGCGGGTTGGCGGTCGCCGGCAGTTGACCATTCCAGCTGAACTGGCCTACGGCGATAATCCTTCCCCGGGAGGGATCATCCAACCTGGCGACACCCTTGTCTTTGACGTTGAGTTGCTTTCAGCCCGAGGATCGCTGATCCCTAATTGATCGAATACAGGGATCTCTCAGACAACCTCAGCGGCCTACCAGCGAGCCTCGAGGCCCAGGTTGGCCCCGTGCAGAAACACGCTGCTGCCGCCCACGAGCCGGGTGCCGCTAGCGGCGTTGTCAGTGAAGTCGAACTGATTCGGAGCAAGAGCCACGCCTGTCACCCAGATCAGGTTGTAGCCGACCCG
>RFVE01000310.1 GCA_009922585.1 Planctomycetia bacterium | reverse complement strand
CGGCGAAGAACTCGACGGCATCGCCGCTGGCGCCGGCGTCTCGGCGGCCGCTGTGCGGGCAGCAGTCGCCGACCCTACTGCCGTGCTGGGGGCATGGGAAACGGCGGTCTCCTGCACGGCTGGTGATAGTGGTGTGGCTGTCGTCTGTGGCCGACAAGCTTCTCCGGTTGCTGAGACCAGCGACACCGAGGCCGGGAGAACCACCCTCGTCGGTCTGCCCGGCCTGCCAGCAGCTGTGGTTGGCTGGAATACTTCCGGGTTGGTCGCGTGGATTGATGGCAGTGGGCGGTCGGCGGCCGGGAATTTGCGGGCGGCCACACCGACGGCGGTCGCGGTTGCGGCCGTTGCCCGTTCCGCCCGCACGCCTGCTGAAGCGGCAGAGATCCTGCGCCGCGCTGCGCCTCTTGATGGTTCAGTCAGTCTGTTGATGCTGCCCACCCGCGGGCTGTCAACGGCGGGAGCCGACGGCGTTCTGCAGCCGTCGGGTGATCCGGCTGCGGTCGCCCCCCCGGGCGGACTCTTCGACGCCTTCCTCACTGGTGGCGAACAGTCGCCGGCTGCTACCACCAGACTGCTCCTCGACTCGACGAGTGGCGTGGCCGACCGGCTCTCGGCTGCCGTGCATTGGGTCGCCGTGGGACTGGTCGATGGCCAGCCGGTGGTTCGCGGGGGTGGTCCGTTAGCAGCCTGGTTTGAACCACACTCACTGGTGCTGCCGTCGGCGGTTGACGAACATGTCACTGCAGCGGCCGCGGCCGAGGTGACCCGTCGATACCTGCTGGGCTGTGCTCCACTCCCCCCTGCTGTTGCCGCTGCTCGACTCGTCGGCGAACGGGTGCTGGTCCTTGGCGAAGGGGCGGTGGCCGCAGCCATTGCCCAGGCGGTGCAAGCATCTGGCGGAGAGGTGACGGTTGCTGCCGTGGGAAGTCAGCAGGCGGCCGAGGCAGCGGTTGACGCAGCAGAGTCGATCGGTCCGGTCCGGCATCTTGTCCTGGCCGCCGCCGCCGACCGGGCTGCTGACGGCAGCTCACAACGAATCAATACCGTGGTGACGGCTGCCTTCTTTGCCTGCCAGCGGTGGCTCAAGGCCCGCAATCAGGCGGGTGAGATTGCCGGGGCAACCCTGACAGCCGTGACCCGGCTGGGCGGCGACTTTGGCGTGAGTGGGAAAGTCGGCGACGTGGCCGGTGGGGGGCTGGCTGGTCTGTTGAAAAACATCGCCCACGAGTTCGCTGACTTGCAAGTTCGTGTTATTGACCATGCGATTGAGGCCACCGAAGCAGCCATTGGCTCGGAAACAGTCACTGAAATCTGCAGCCTGGCTGGACCGGTTGAGGTCGGGTACGGAGCGAGTGGCCGTCAGCAGTTGTTGGCAGTCGAGCAGCCGCTGGCCGGTCATGGCAGCGGCCTTGAGGCTGTGGCGGCCGGCAGCGTCTGGCTCGTGACCGGCGGAGCCCGCGGTGTCACAGCCGCGTGCGCGTTGGCGCTGGGAAAGCAGTACGGTCTCCGCTTGGCATTGGTCGGCTCGACCCGACCGGTTCCGCTTGAGTCAGATTGGCTCGAGCGCGACGAGGCTGGCCTCCGGGAGCTCAAAGGTCAGCTGATGGTCGAGGCCAAGGCTCGGGGCGAAGATCCCCGGCAGGCCTGGCGGGCGGTTGAGAAATCGCTCGAGATCGCCCGCTCGCTGGCGGCCTGTGCCGCCGCTGGAGTGACGGCAAAGTACTTTGCCTGCGACCTTGCCGATGAAGTTGCCGCAGGCCGGCTGGTGGCCGAGGTTGAGCGGTCGATTGGTCCGATTCGGGGCCTGCTCCACGGTGCCGGCTACGAGGCAGCCTGCCGGTTTGAGAAGAAGACGCCGGCCGGGCTGGCGGCCACTGTTGGCCCGAAGGTGCTGGGGCTTGAGCACCTGTTAGCCGCGATCGATCCGCAGCAGCTGCGGGCCGTGATCGGTTTTGGTTCGACGAGCGGCCGGTTCGGCGGACATGGACAGGCCGATTATTCCTTGGCAAATGACCTGCTGGCGAAGATCGTGGCAAAGCTGCGGCATGGTAACGGCATTCCCGCGACGGTTTTCCACTGGCACGCCTGGGACGAGGTTGGCATGGCCAGCCGGCCAGAGAGTCGTTTCGTGCTTGAACAGTTTGGTCTGCAGTTCATGCCGCTCGCCGAGGGTGTGGGGCACTTCCTTCGAGAAATAGCCAGTGGCCTGCCGGCCGCCGAAGTGATTCTGACCGAGCCAGCCTTTTGTGAAGCTGCCGGCCCAGTCCGACAGGCGACACCGGCAGCATTGCCGCCCCAGCCAACGGCTTCGCCGTTGGCTGACGGAAGCCGCGGGAGTCTGGTGGCGACCGTCGCGACCGAGGGGACCGTGTCGCACGTCGGCTTTCAACTTGATCCGACCCAGGATCAGTTTCTGCTGCAGCACACCCAGTACGGCCGCCCGCTCCTCCCTGCGGTGATGGCGGCTGAACTGCTGGCTCAGGCAGTGCGGGCCGCCGGTCTGGCGGAAACTGTGCAGGAACTTCGTGAGGTGCAGATCGAGCGACCGGTGAACTTTCCAACCGACCGCCAGCGGACTGTTGAAGTTCGCGTTGGACCCGAGAACGGTCCATCCGTCGCTGCCGTTGGCTGGGCTCCCGT
>RFVE01000309.1 GCA_009922585.1 Planctomycetia bacterium | reverse complement strand
GCGACTAGCCACCTTGTAAGGAGCAAGAATCGGGAGCACCCGAGAAACGCCCGGCAATGTCTCCATGCCACTGAGGGTGGCATCTTTCTCCGAGCCGACCACCGCGACCACCGTTCGCTCGGTGCCCTCGATCACATGGGGCTTCAAGCCGAGCTCCTCGACCCGCTCGGTGACCCGCCCAACCTGCTCCCGGCTTGCGGCCGCCTTCATCACAATGATCATTACCACGCTCCAGGTGCCATCCGTCCACTGCTGCGAGCGTCCGGCAAGATGTGATCGATGTCAACCGCTGTGCCTACTCCGGGGCTGAGACCGGTGCGTCTGCAGCTGTGAAAACAGCCGGCAGCGGCTCACCCCGCTTCTCAGCCGCCTTGCGTGTTGTCACGACGAGCTGCTCCTCCTCCCCCTGCTGCCGCACAACGTAGACCAACTTGTCAGCGCCGCCATCGCTTTTTTGCAGAATCGTGAGCAGCACCACTTCGGCTGGCACCCCCCGCTGCTCAAGGCCAAACGACTGGTTCTTGGTGATGCCCTCAAGCTCAAGATCGGCGCCGGCGATTTCGACGGGAATGCCGGACTCCTCTGCCAGCATCTGAATCGCTGTTTCCAGCGTATCTCTGGCGAAGGCGATGCTGACGGGACGCTGCAGCCGCTGGGCGAGCGTCTGCGGTGGTGTCGCTGAAGCGGCAGCTGGTGCTGAGGCCCCGCCTTCTGGATCGGCCGCCATCTGCTCCAGCAGCACGAATGCCCCCGCCGCAATGTTATGCCCCGAGAACTGGGGCAGATAGGCGTTGGCAACGATCAGATCGCGGTGCTCAATGCCGATCCGCAGCTGCCGCTCGAACAGCCGTACCAGCGACGGCAGCCGCAACACCAGCCGCTTGCCGTAGACTGCCAGATTCCGCTGGCTGATGACTTCTTCAACCGCGTCGGCCAGAGCGGTCAGCCGCTGCTCAACCTGTCGCTCTAGCCCGCGGGCAGAACCAACCGCCGGGCTAACCGCGTCGAGTTCAACATAGGTGCGGTCATCGAGATGCAGTGACACGGCCGCCGCCGGGCAGTCCGCTCCCACTAGCTGTTCTAGCGGATCAAGCAACGGCAGCATGGCCGGCGGCAACAGGCTGCGGCCGTCATGCACAAAGTAGTGGGGCGAGCCGAACAGGGTCAGCTGCCGCTGGTCATCGAGCACCGGCAACAGCGGCCGCATGCTGCGAGGCAGCTGGCCCGGGGCATCGGCAGCAGCAATGAGGGGCTCAATCAGAGAGGGCGATGTCACCACCACCTCACGGCCGGCAGCAGCGGGCGGCCGCCAACGGGCCCAGTCACCCAGCTGCTCCACAGCTGCTTCGCCGGATCCGGTGCCAGACTCGTCGGCGGCAGCCACCGGCTCAATGAATCGGGCCCAGATGCCAGTCAGCGGCAACCCCTCGGCATCGGCCTGCCAGCCGATCTGCAGCTGCTCGATCGCCGGCAGCGGCTGGCCAACCAGTCGTTCAAGTTCCGCCACTGCCCGGGCGAGGACCGCATCGCCTGCCTGCAGCAACAGCTGGCCATCGGCGGTGGCCAGCAGCTCGGCCGGTCGCGCCAGCAGCATCAGCTGTGAACCTGCGGGGAGATAGCGAAGTGTTGGCTGCCCGCCGGCCGTCGGCGGCAGCCAGGGGAGCTGATCGTCGCTTTCCACCACGAAGCGGCCGGTCGGTTCCGCGACCGCACCCCCGTCCTCACCTACAGTTGGCAGCGTTGGTTCACCCCTATGCCCATCCGTTACCGGAACAACCGTGGCCGCCTCGGGTGGAACTGCTTCGGTGCTCCCCTGCCGGACCAAGAGGGTAATCAGGCCAATCAGCACCACCGCCGCCGCCGTCGCTCCACCGGCTACCACCGGCAGCCACATCTGCCGCTTGCTCGACTTCGAGGGCGGTGGGTCAGGCGGCACCTCTGCGGCAGCGGCAATCAGATTGGCTGCCTGCGGCCGCTCGTCCGGGAGGGCCGGGCTGACTGGGGGCTGCCCCAGGCAGGCGGCAATGGCATCAGCCGCCTCAGCGGCATCGGCATAGCGACGGGCGGGATCGCTGGCCGTCAAGAACTCAATCAGCTGCGTGACCTCGGCAGGACAGTGCGGGATCGCTGGCAGCACTGGCGTGGCCGCCCCACCAGCCTGCCGGAGGAATGCTGCGGTCTTGACCGGATCGTCCTGCCAGGCCGCGAGCCGCCCGGCCAGCAGCGTGTGCAGCAGGCAGCCGAGGGCATAGACGTCTCCGGCTGGCGTCACTGGCTCGCCAGTCTTCAGCCGCTCGGGCGGCACGAAGCAGACGGCCTCCCCCAGCTGCACCAGCGACCGCGATTGCCGAAGCGGATCGGCCGACAGCAGCCCCAGCGGATCGCCCGCCAGCGGATGCTGGAGCAGTCTCAGTGGCAGCGAGGCATCGTCCTTCGAAATCGGCCTCACCACGTTGGCGAGTGAAATCAGCCCGTGAACACCCCCGAGCCGATGCAGTTCGGCAACGGCCCGGCAGAGCGGCAGGACCGCTTCGACCGCTTCGGCGACCGACCAGCGGCCCCGCTGGGCCAGTTCTTCGGTGAGGCTGCGACCGGGGATGTCTTCGCAGACGATGAAGCGGCCGCTCGAGGCCTCCTCAA
>RFVE01000308.1 GCA_009922585.1 Planctomycetia bacterium | reverse complement strand
CGCTTGCTTCCATAGCTCGCTCGTGGGCAGGGGCACCTCCTCGCTGGTCGACGCTCTTCAGCTGAGGAAGCTGGGAGCGGGAGCGACCGGACAACCGCAGGTTTACCGGAGCTCTTCCAGGCCAGCGGCTGTGCACCGCAACTATACTAATTGCAGAGATTTTGTTTCCTGGAGACGGCACCATGAAAGCTGACTTTACTGCAATCGTTGAGCCGGCACCGGAAGGTGGCTATTGGGCGGTCTGCCCGGAGGTACCTGGTGCGAATGGGCAGGGAGAGACAGTCGAGGAGGCTATCGACAGCTTGGGGCAGGCGATTTCGCTCCTCTTTGAAGATCGCCGGGCCGATGTGCTTCGGGGCCTCCCGAAAGATGCCATTCAAGCGACTGTATCGGTTTCATGAAGCTTCATGAACTTGAAAAACGCCTGAGGCAAGTCGGCTGCTAGTTGAAGCGGGAAGGCGGTTCCCATTCTCTGTGGATCAATCCTCAAACTGGAGTGGTCGAAGCAGTGCCACGGCATGGTGAAATCAAGGAGCTACTGGCACGCAAAATTCTGAAACGACTCTCTGCCAACTGAGAGCATGCGGCAGGAGGCTCGCGCCGTTCAAGATGCTAGAGCGGGGTGACGGGCCCTCATGATTCAAGCGGCGTCCTCTTCATCGCCCGGGCACGGTTCAGCTGGTCACGAGCAATGGTCAACTGCAACTGTTCCCGTTCAGCCTGTGCAGAACCCGCTGGTGGCGTTGAAAAATCGTGATGTGCCATTTCACCCGCATTACACCTGGACTTCACTCGGTCGGTTCTTCTGCTTGCCTCCCTAAAAAATAGTCGGCCAGAAACTGCTTGCGGTCGCCATCCCAGCGGGCGTACTCGACCATGGCCAGCAGCTTTTCTTGGTCACGGCGGAGCTTGGCGGCAAGGGTATCGGCATCAGCGAGTGACGCGGGTAGGTCACCGAGCAGTTGCAGCTGTTGCCGGCCGCCGGCCGCAGGTCGGCCCCGGGCGATCGTGCCGTGTCGCTCGAGCATCAGCAGGGCACTCTCCAGCCGATGGTCGTGCCGAGCCCGTCGGCCGAGCAACTGCTCGTTGAGCCAGTCGGTGCCAAAGGCGTTGATCCGCTCAAGATCATGCTCCAGTGCATGATGCACGCGGCGATAGAAGTCGGCATCGGGGTTGGCCCAGCGAATGAACTCCATCAGCATCGGCAGGTCATGCTGGTCGTAGAGCAGCGTGCAGGTGGAGGGCCGGCCGTCGCGGCCGGCCCTGCCGATCTCCTGGTAATAACTTTCCAGCGACCCTGGCACCTCGGCATGGGTGACGGTGCGGATGTCGGGCTTGTCGATACCCATGCCAAAGGCGTTGGTGGCCAGGACCAGTGGCTGGTTACCACTCAGGAACGCCTCTTGCATCCGTTTCCGTTCACGGGCGTTGAGACTGCCGTGGTAGACGCCGTGCGGTCGTCCTTCGGCTTCCAAGAGCCCGCTAAAGCGTTCCAGGGTCTTGATCAGGGTGAAGTAGACGATGTGACTGCCGGCGGTCGTTCCCGTGGCTGCGGTTGGTGGGAGAATGTTTAGCAACTGCCGCAACTTATCGTCTTCCCCCCAGACCTCTTCCACAGCCAGCGTGAGATTGGGCCGGTCGATGCCCTCGTGGAACAGCGGCATGGCATCCGGGCTGAGCCCCAGCTGCCGGATGATGTCCTGCTGGACCGTGCGGGTGGCCGTGGCGGTCAGGGCCAGGGTTGGGGGACTGCCGAGCAACTGGCGGATTTCCCCGACCCGCGTGTAGTCGGGCCGGAAGTCGTGGCCCCACTGGCTGACGCAATGGGCCTCGTCGATGGCCAGCAGCGAGACCTGCCGCTGGGTGATCACGGCCCGGAAGTCGGCATTTTGAAACCGCTCGGGGGTGATGTAGAGCAGCTGGTACTGCCCTGCGGCAATGGCTGCATAGCGGGCCTGCCGCTGCTCTTTGGAGAGTGATGAGTTGATGAAGGTTGCATCAATCCCACGACGGGTGAGGGCGTCGACCTGATCCTTCATCAGGGCGATCAACGGGCTGAGCACCACGGTCATGCCGTCGAGCAGCAGGGCCGGCAGCTGATAGCAGAGGCTCTTCCCGCCGCCGGTGGGCATCAGCACCAGGCTGTGCCCGCCAGCCAGGGTACGGTCGATAATGGCCTGCTGGTTGCCCTGAAAGCCAGCGTGGCCAAAGACGTCGTGCAGGACTGCCGCTGGCGTTGAGGGAGCAGTCATGGGGCCGGTTTGGAAGCAGTGCCAGCGGCTGCCGCTGCAAAGGCCTGGGGGTCGTCGAGCGTGAACATGTGGCCGTGGTCGGCGGTGACGATCACAACGGTGTCGTCCCAGCCACCATGTGCCTCAATCCAAGCAAACAGTGCGGCGACAGCAGCGTCACCGCTCTTCACTGCGCCGATGGCGGTGTCGATGTTGTTGGCGTGGGAGGCCCAGTCGACATCGCCCGCCTCGATAAGCAGCCAGAACGGGCCGCGCTCGCCCAGCACGTCGAGCGCGGTTGTAGTCATCTCAGCAAGTGTCGGATTCTCTATGAGATCGGCTTCGGTGTAGGGCGTAAGCGGGGCGTATTTTTTGCGGAGCTCATCTGCCATACCCGCTGCAATCCGGCCGCCGACAGGGT
>RFVE01000307.1 GCA_009922585.1 Planctomycetia bacterium | reverse complement strand
CAAGACAGCACTGGCTATTGCCATCGTTTCGCTTTCGGGAGTGTCGCTTAGCCGGCCGGCCTGTGGTTGGCAGATGGCGGTCGCCGAGACAGACGCGACGATTGTCGTGACGCAGAACGGCAAGCCCGTTGTCACCTACAACAAATCGTCTCCCCCCTGCCCCTCGGGTGTCGACCCCGTCTTCCAGCGCAGCGGGTGCCTTCACCCAATTTTTTCGCCGCAAGGGAAGGCGGTCACGGAGATGTTTCCTGCGGACAAGCCGCATCAGCACGGGGTCTTCTCTGCCTGGGTCAATGCGACCTTCGATGACAGATCGGTCGATTGCTGGAATCTTGCCAAGCGGACCGGCAGGGTGCGACATGGGCGGGTTGACTCAACCAGTACACAGGATGATCGCGCGGGGTTCGATGTTGAACTCGTCCACACGGCCACCGGTGGTACCGAGGTCGATCTGCTTGTGGAACGCTGGAACGTGACCGTCTGGAAGACTGACCGACGCTGGCACTGCTTCGACATCGCCACCACCCAGACCGCAGCCACCAAGAAGCCACTGATCGTCAACCAGCATCATTACGGCGGCATGGCATTTCGGGGGCCGGCCAGTTGGCTCACGGACGACGATGGGTATGCCCGTCAGCACCCGGAATTGCCACGGGTGAAAAGCGACTTTCTGACCGATCGTGGGCATGACCGTCGCAGTGGCAATCAGCAGCCGGCGAACTGGGTGGCCCTGGTGGCCGGGAATGGACCGGAGGCAGTCACGGTCGCGGTGCTTGGGCATCCAAAAAATTTCCGGGCCCCACAACGCGTACGGCTGCATCCCACGAAGCCCTATTGCTGTTTCGCCCCCTGCAGCACCGGTGCGTTCACCATCACAGCGGACCAGCCGCTATGGGGGAACTATCGCTTTTTTATTGCCGACGGATCCCTCCGCCCGGACTGGCTCGACCGCCAGTGGCAAGCCTGGGCAGTGGATGCACTCCAGCCACCGGTTGATTGATCGTAACGCCGCCAACAAAGGAACCTACCATGAAGCATGCGTGGACATGGCTCGCCGTTGTACTCAGCATTGTTTGTCAACCGCTGGCGGCAGGCGAGACTGCCGCGGTCGGGCAAAGCGGAATTGAGTCGCGTCGCGCAGCCTATGTTGACTGGATTGTTGAAAGCTTCGCCGATCTTGAGCCATCGATGGACCCCCGTGATGGACGCCGCTGGGCGCTCAATCATGCACGGCTGAAACTGGGGCGTGACGTTGACAAAGCCAATGCCTATTTCGAGTCATTCACGCCACCGGGGGGTGACAATGACATCTACCTGATCCGCTTTCTTCGTACCCTGCTCGACTTTCGTGACACACGACAACTGAGTGATGCGGCAGAGCGGCGCATCAGCGGGTTTATAAAAACCTGGCCCACCAGCAAAAAGGAGCTTGCGACTCGTGCGTATTGGCCACCGCGATTCACTGAAAACCATGACTTAATGTACCTGACCCTGGCATTGTTTGGCGAGCAGTACCGCGGTGGTGACGGCAACGTACAGATTCGTGAGATCAAAAAATTCATCGCCGATCGGATGACGTGGGGCTTTGTCGAGTGGAACTCGAAGTGCTATCAGTACCATTTTTCAAATCCCCTCATCATTCTGGTCGATTACGCTCCCGACCATGACTTGCGGCGGGCCGCCAGTGATCTCTTGAACGTCATGCTGGCAGAGAGGGCCCTGCTGAGTGTGAACGGATTTTTAGCTGGTCCGGCGCTGCGTTGTCGGACGGCCGATAAGAATCACTCGCTCACCGCCCGAAAAGTCGCATACCTGAATGACGCCCGTTACGACGGCTTCCTACCGACCGTCTGGCTTGCGTTTGGCCGCGGTGAGCCCAGGTTTAACTTCAGGGCCAGCCGCGTACCCGGTCTGGAACCGGCAGGCGTGCATATCGCCAGTGGTAATGAGCCACGGCTGAAGCAGGATGAGGGAATGTTTTTCGCCTGCAGCCAGTTTTTGCCCAATCCGATTGTGCAGGTCCTTGCCGACGAGGCGTCTTCCCGTAAAGAACTGGTTTACGAAGGCCGGCGGTTTATTGGCTGGCCGGGGGATCCACTCTGGAAGACGCAAAAGTGGCGGCCCGCACGACTGACTTACTACAACACCCCCCACGTTTCCATGGGCTCGGTTCATTCTGATGGCTGGCTTCACCAGGCCCGCTACAACAGCGTAATTTTTGGGGCTGATCCGTCGCAGGGGCTGCGGGTGGAAAAGATTCTTGCCAATGCACCCCCCCACAAACGCCGCCGCGAGGCCCGCGGGCGAGTAGTTCAGCACCAGAATTTACTCCTCGGTCAAGGTACGCTGTTCGAGGATGGCGGCATCACAGGGACACGGGTCGGTGCCTGGAATGTTTATCAGGTGGGCAAGGGCTTGTGCGCTGAGTTTGACCTGGGTGATGACTATCACCTGCTGCACGTGTCGGACCTCGACAATTTTGCCAGTCGGGAAGCATTCGTGGCAGCCCTGACCGTGCCAGAACGAACCCTTGAGACCGTCGAGGCTCTGACGTTGAGCGGCGATCGCGTGACGGTCGACCTGAGAGACATGAGCATCAAAATCAATGGAATGCCGCGGCCACACCCGCCGAAGATGCTGCACGACTGCGGGCCGATGAAGTCCGAATA
>RFVE01000306.1 GCA_009922585.1 Planctomycetia bacterium | reverse complement strand
TCCTGAGCCCGATCTTAAAAATGCGATCCTCGATCTGCTCGCCGGTCGCGAGGTGAAGCTGCCCGTTACCGAAGCCGTCGGCTGTCCGCTCGATCGGCCCGAAGTGCCCACCACGCTAAGCCAAGCCGATCACAAGGTCACGTACGCCGAAGATGTGCTGCCATTCCTGCACGCCCAGTGCCAACGCTGCCACAGCCCCGGCCAGGCCGGCCCCTTCACGCTGACCTCCTATGATGACGCGGTTGATTGGATGGAGCTGGCGATCGAGGAGATCGAGGCCCAACGGATGCCGCCAGCTCAGGTAGAAAGTGATTTTGAGCTGCTCGGCACCAAGCCGCCGACCGCTGCGGAACTCGCCATGCTGCGGGAGTGGGTGAAGACCAACAAGCCTGTCGGTGATCCGACGAAAACCCCCGAGCTCCCGCCCCTGCCTGACTATGCAGCCTTCCAGGAAGACCTGGGGCCACCCGATATCGTGATCGAGCAGCAGAGCCCGACGCAGCTGGGGGCCCATGGCGAGGATCTCTACCGCAACGTGATCTTTCCGCTGGGCAACAAAGACGATCTTGCGATCCGGGCGATGCAATTTCTGCCGGGTAATCAAGAGGCCATCGGCGAATGGGGCGGACGGCAAGGCATGAGCCATCCCGACGATCAGGCGGGCGGCTGGTATGACCCACACGGGTTAGGGTTTCGGCCGCCGCCGTTGCGGGATGACGGCATTCCGCGAACCAGCTTCCTCGGTGGCTACGTGCCGGGCGTGCGTGCGGGCCTCGCACCCCCCGACGCGGTGTTCATTGTGCCGGCCGGCTCCGATCTGACCGCGCAGGTGCACTATGCTCGCACCGGAAAGACCGAGACCGATTCCAGCCGGATCGGGATCTGGCTAGCCGACGACGCAGTTGCCGGGGCCCCGCAGCGGAAGCTGATGAACATCATCTATCTCACCGGCCGCTTTGGCGTGGTCCCGGCGGGCGTGAAAGACTTCCGGGTCACGGGCACCTACACGCTGCCGCAGGACGCGGAACTTGTGAGCATCACGCCGCACACGCACCTGTTGGCCAAGTGGCTTGAGGTCCGGGCTTGGCTACCCGGCAAAGAAAAGCCGCAGCTCGTCGTACGGGTGCCGAAGTGGGACTACAACTGGCAGTGCCCCTATCCGCTCGAAACGCCGCAGCCGTTCCCGGCGGGAACGCGGTTCGAAGTGGAGTGCAGCTACGACAACTCGGAGGCGAACCCGCAAAACCCGTTCAGTCCGCCGCAGCCTGTCTGGCATGCCGAGCAGGTTGTCGATGAGATGGTGCTGCCCATGATCCTGTTCAGCTCCGAAACCCCGCTCGACCCGGCCGGCAGAAGCTTTCTCAAGTTTTACGCAGAAGTGGTGCGGTCGAGCTTTCTCAAGCGGCTTGTGCAACACCGCCATAAATACGAAGCGGATGCTGAGGGCAACGTGACGCTCTCACCCGATTTCAAGGATGACTGAGGAACTCTCCTGCATGGACGACGCGAAGACAGCGGGCCTTTCTGTGGTTGCCGACGCGGTCACGGTGACCATTCCCATGAGCGGCACATCCATAACGCTCCTCAACGACGTGTGCCTGCGGATTGAGCCCGGGGAGTTTATCTGTGTGCTCGGCCCCAGTGGAGCCGGCAAGAGCACGCTGGTGCGAGCCATTCTTGGAGAGCGGGCAATCAGCGCAGGCCACCTCCTCGTTGGCGGCCACGATGTGTCCGCCAAAGCCGACTCACTCCGTGGCGCGATCGGCTACGTTCCGCAGAAAGATATCAATCCAACTGCGCTGCCGGTCGAGCGGGCACTCCACTTTGCCTCGCAGGTCCGTCTGCCTGAGGAAACAGCAACCGACGAGCGTCTGGCTTCGATCGCCCGAACACTCGACAACGTGGGCCTCAAGGCAGTGCAGAGGACGACGATCGGCCGGCTCTCGGGAGGTGAAGCCAAGCGGGCAAGCCTTGCTGCCGAACTGCTTGCAGACCCTGGCCTGCTCGTGGTTGATGAGGCAACCTCCAGCCTCGACCCCGCGACCGAAGCTCGGATCATGATGCTCCTCACCGACCAGGCGAAGGCCGGAACAACCGTCATCGCGGTCACCCATCACCTCGACAACGTCGATAAGGCTGACAAACTCCTGATTCTCGGGCATGGCGAAGTGGTTTGGTTTGGCTCGCGAGTGGAGGCGCTCGGCCACTTTGAGGTCCATCGACTTGCCGATGTCTACCTCGTGATAGAGGACAAGCCTGCCGGCTACTGGGGTGATCGCTGGCGAAAGCGTGTGGCCGAAGACCGGCAGATGAGGGCGGCGGAGGCTCCGGAAAACGCAAACGCCCGGGCTGCAGAAGACAAGCAGGAGGCAGCCGCCGCCATTGCCGACCTCTCCATGCCTGGCTTCCGCCGTCAGTTCCGCACGTTCCTCACGCGCGAGCTCGAGACGACGATTCGCGATCGACTGGGCCTGAGCATGGCGCTGCTGCTGCCACTGACGCTCGCGGCTGTCGTCTTGCTCGGCTTCGCCAGCACAGGGTTTGAAAAGCCACTGATGGTCACGCGGCTGCTCGATTCCGATGAGAAGGAAGTCTTGGCTGACGTGTGGGGAGATGTGCGGGAAGCGATTTCCACCGAAACGGTGAGCGAACTCGACGCCAGCATCCCCG
>RFVE01000305.1 GCA_009922585.1 Planctomycetia bacterium | reverse complement strand
CTTTTTCGGTGGCGATGCCGACAACTTTGAATATCCACGGCATTGCCTCGACATCTGCTTTTTCCGGGCCTATGAAGACGGCAAGCCGGTCAAGGTGCAGCATTTCTTGCCGTGGTCCCGTCAGGATGTTGCGGCTGGTGACCTTATCTTCGTGGCGGGGCACCCCGGCCATACTGATCGCGCCAAAACACTTGCCGAAGTGCTGGCGATGCGGGATCGGCAAATTCCCTTCTCATTACAGTGGCTCAACCGGCGCGAGGTGCTGCTGCAGGCCTATGCCGAGGAGGGGCGGGTGGAGGCCCAGCAGGCGATGCACGATCTGTTTGGAGTGCAAAACAGTCGCAAGGCGCGGGGCGGACTGCTTGCTGCGTTGCTGCGGCCGGAGATCATCACGCACAAGGCCGCGGCTGAAGAACAGCTGCGAGCGGTTTGGCAGGGGAAGGCAGATGATTCACCTTGGAGCCGAGTCGCAGCGGCTCAGCAGGCCATCGATGCTGTTGCCCTTCGCTACAATTTGCTGGAAGGAGCGATGGCCTTTCGGTCGCGGTTCTTCAGCCATGCCCGAACGCTGTTACGGTCAGCAGCCGAGGCGGCCAAGCCCGATGGAGAGCGGCTGCGGGAATTTCGCGATGCGGCCCGGGCTTCGCTGGAACTGCGTCTGTTCTCGGAGGAGCCGCTCGACGATGCCTATGAAGTTGTCAGCCTCACCGATTCGTTGACCTTCATGGCAACTTCACTCGGCCTGACCGATCCGCTCGTTCAGCAGGTGTTGGCTGGGATGTCACCAGCCGAGCGGGCGGCAAAACTCGTCGCTGGGACAACGCTTGGTCGTCGCCGTGGGGCGGCAGATAAGCGGCTGGCCGACCGCCGTCGTGAACTCTATGAAGGAGGTGTGGCAGCCATCGCCGCCAGCGACGATGCCATGCTCACGTTGGCTCGGCTGGTCGACGACGAGTCGCGGCGGCTGCGACTTGTGGTGGAAGGGGCTAGCGAGATCAAGCAGCAGGCCCACGCCGAATTGATGCAACTGCGGCTGCGGACGGCCAGCGGGCCGATCTACCCAGATGCCACGTTCACGCTGCGGCTGGCGTATGGCACGGTGCGAGGCGTTGGTGACGAAGCTGCGGCCGCTACCCCGCAGCCCTGGACCACGATGGCAGACCTTTATGCCAAGGTCGATCGTGAACAAGGCCGCCCTCCTTTCGCATTGCCCGAGTCTTGGCAGGCAGCCCGTGAACGGCTGGACGGTTCAGAGGCATTGGCGACCACGCCGCTGAACTTCGTTTCAACAGCCGACATCATCGGCGGCAACTCCGGCAGCCCGGTGGTCGATCGGCAGGGGCGGCTGGTAGGTGTCATCTTTGATGGCAATGAAGACTCGCTGGTGCTCGACCTGGCTTACGATGCCGACCGTGCCCGGGCCATCGCGGTGTCGGCCGGAGGCATCGCAACCGCCCTGAGGGATGTCTACCAGGCCGAACTGCTCCTCACCGAGCTTGGCCTCACAGACGGCGGTTGGACGTCGCTGTTTGACGGCACGAGCCTCGGCGACTGGAAGTCGAGCGGCTTCGGGACTGACGGACCGATTACGGTTGAGCAGGGGGCGATCAGCATCGGCATGGGCGATCCGCTCAGCGGCATCACCTGGCAGGGGAAGTTTCCGACCGATTGTTATGAGGTTGCGGTTGAGGCCCGGCGAACAGATGGCTTTGACTTCTTCTGCGGGCTCACGTTTCCCGTCGGTGCCGATGCTTGTAGCTTGATTTTGGGAGGCTGGGGGGGCGGGCTCGTCGGCCTGTCGTCAATTGATGGCGTCGATGCTTCTGAGAACGACACGACCCAGTACCGAGAGTTTGAGACTGGTCGCTGGTATGACGTGCGAGTGCGGGTTGAACCCGAAGCGATCACCTGCCTGCTTGACGGCAAAGAGATTATCTCGCAGCCGCGGGGTGAGCATGAGATCTCGATCAGGGCCGAAATGTTTCTCTGTAAGCCAGGGGCTGCCAGAAAAAATGAGTAATGCAGACAAACGCCGCGGGCGGATAGCCGCCGAAGCGGCCCGGCGGCTTACGCGGGGAGGTGACCTCAGGCGGGCCCGCTTTGGGGCGGCCCGGCGGGTCTCCCGTGACTGGGTGCCCGAGGCTGAACTGCCCACGGCGGTGGAGATCAGTTCTGAACTGTCCCGCCAACGGCTGACTGCCGAGCATGATGCCTCTGGCGGCCTGAAGTCCCTGATCGGTGATCGGTTTGATCGGCTGGCGGGCCTTCTTCGACCGCTGGCAGCCGTCCGGCTCGACCCGGCCGTGCACCTCGTCGACACGCTGCTTGAGTCGTGCCTGTCAGCGTTCGCCTATGTGGAACAGCAGTGTCCCTATGACGAGGAACTGCTCACATCAGCGTTGCTTGCTGATGCCGGCGAGGTGCTTGATCGCCGTGATCCGGTGCAGGCAATTCTCAGGGCCGCCGAACCCCTGATCACCGAGCGGACGGGCTGGCTGATCGAAAACCGGAACGTGGCAGCGGCCTACGAGAGCGGCGAATTGGGGCACCGGGCACGGCAGCGGCTGGTCGCTCATCCTGATTTCGATGGCGTCCTGTTGCTGGTCGAGGCAGCCCGGGCCGTAGGCCGGGGTGATGCCCCCTCTCCGACCCTGATGCAAGTGATCAAGACGCTCCGAATGCTGAG
>RFVE01000304.1 GCA_009922585.1 Planctomycetia bacterium | reverse complement strand
CGCCCTTACCGAGTTCCTGTCGCAGTTTGTACTGGCCCAGGAAGTAACCCCTGTGTTTTCCCTTTCGCAGTTGGCGGATGTGCCAGTCGGTAAGGAGGCCGGCCTTCTTGAAGGCTTCAGGCAAGGCGTCGGGCAGCGGCCCGGTAGCACCCTTCCACGGAGCCGCCACAGCGTCGACTTGGGATGCTTCGACCAGACCGCTTTTCCGCAGCACGGTCAGAAACTCTTCAATGGTGGAAGCCTCGCGGCTCATGCGATTATTGCGACAACGCAGGAAGGGGGATGGAGTGGCCGGCAGGCGGTTCACTGGCTACGCGAACCTCTGCGGCCAAACAGTCCGGGGAGCCCCGGTACGGGGTTTCACCGGGCGAAAAAACCGCGGGGAGGCTTTTTTTCGCACGTGGTAGCATACCACAGTCGGCTCAATTCGCTCGACGAGAGAAATCTGAATGGTTTCCCGGTTAACACTTTACACCAGAGCTGGCTGCCACCTCTGTGAGCAGATCGAGGACTTGGTCGCCACGCATGCAGCGTCCTGCCGACTGGTCGATGTCGATGCCGATACGGCTGCCAAAGAGAACTTTGGGCTGCGGGTGCCGGTGCTTACCTGCGGGGAGGCGGTTCTGCTCGAGGGGCGGATCGAGGAGCGAGAACTGCTCGCGGTGCTGAAATCACTCCGGTGAGTCAGAGACCCAGCCGGACGCCCCGGCGGCTGAGGTCGTCGACCAGACGGCTTGCCGAATGAAAAATCTCGGCATCCCATCCTGCGGCCCGGGCTGCGTTGACGTGAGCCTCGATGTCGTCACAGAAAAAAATCCGTTCCGGTGCAACGCCGGCCGCTTCGGCGGCGCGTTCGTAGATGGCTTCTGCAGGCTTGGCGGCAGCGACCTCGTGGCTGAGGACAGTGATCGGAAAGCTCGCGGGTAGCAGGGCGTAGCCACTGTTGCAGATAAACTGCCAATGCGGCTCGCAGCTGTTCGAGAGCAGACCAACCTGCATTCCCCGTCGCCACAGAGCGGCCAGTACCGGCAGCATCTCGACCCGCAGGCTGAAAATATCACCAGCCGCCAGCGAGAATGCTTCAAGCGAGACCGTCGCTCCGGTGCTGCTACAAAAGTCGGCATGGGCGGCCGGCCAGCTGATCGCCCCCGCTTCCAGCCTTGGCTGCAGCTCACGGTCGTGAAAAAAGTTCTCGACAGCCGGGAGTTCGACCCCGCTGGCCGCGGCGATCTGCCGGAGCCCTCGGGCATGGTCGAACGACACGAGCACGTTGCCGACGTCAAGGAAGATGAACTCAGGTGGGGGCGGCATAACGGTCACTTTTCTTGCGATGCGGAAGCCACTATTCTGCCAGAAATCTCTCCACTGGAGCCCATCAATGGCCATACTCAATCGCTACAGTTCTCGAATCACTCAGCCGCGGGCTCAAGGGGCCTCGCAGGCAATGCTGCTCGGCACCGGCCTGACGGCAGATGATCTCACAAAGCCGCAAATTGGCATCGCGAGCATGTGGTACGAGGGTAACACCTGCAACATGCATCTCGATAAGCTTGCGGCAGCGGTTCGCGAGGGGGTGGTGGCAAGCGGTCTCGTTGGCATGCGATTCAACACCATCGGTGTCAGTGACGGCATCTCGATGGGGACCGACGGGATGAGCTTTTCGCTGCCGTCCCGGGATATCATCGCCGACTCAATCGAGACGGTCATGCAGGCCCAGTGGTATGACGGACTGGTGGCAATTCCCGGCTGCGACAAGAACATGCCGGGCTGCCTGATCGCGATGGGCCGGCTCAATCGGCCGGCATTGATGGTCTATGGCGGCACCATCAAGCCGGGGCACCTCGCCGATGGCACCCCGCTGGACATCGTCTCGGCCTTCCAGTGCTACGGCGAGTATGTAGCTGGCCGCATCGATGACGATCGCCGTAGCGATATCGTGCGGCACGCCTGCCCCGGTGCCGGGGCCTGTGGCGGCATGTATACCGCTAACACCATGGCCACTGCGATCGAGGCCATGGGCATGGCCCTTCCCGACTCGGCCTCGATTCCGGCCGAGCACCCCGACAAGCTGGTCGAATGTCGCCGGGCTGGTGAGGCTCTGCTGAACCTGCTTGAGCGTGACCTCAAGCCGCGGGACATCATGACCCGCCGGGCCTTTGAAAATGCCATGGTGGTGATCATGGCTCTGGGTGGTTCGACCAACGCGGTGCTGCACCTCATCGCCATGGCCCGCAGCGTCGGCGTGTCACTTGAGCCAGCCGATTTTCAGGCCGTTTCCAAGCGAATCCCCTACCTCGCCGACCTTAAGCCGAGTGGTAAATTCGTCCAGGAAGATCTCCACTCGATTGGCGGCACGAGCGGCCTGATGAAGTACCTGCTCGACAAGGGGCTGCTTGATGGCGACTGCCTGACGGTGACCGGCAAGACGCTCGCAGAGAATCTGGCTGGCAGCAAGGGGTTGGCCGAGGGACAGAAGATCATTCAGCCGGTGGAACAGCCACTGAAGCCAACGGGCCATATTACGATTCTTACCGGGAATCTTGCTCCCGGGACGGCCGTGGCGAAGATCACCGGCAAGGAGGGCTCGCGGTTTGCGGGTCCCGCCCGAGTGTTTGATAGCGAAGAGGATATGCTGGCCGCCCTTGAGAACGGAGGCATCCACCGGGGCGACGTGGTGATCATCCGCTATGAGGGGCCCAA
>RFVE01000303.1 GCA_009922585.1 Planctomycetia bacterium | reverse complement strand
GGGGCGGCAAAATTCTCGTCGCGGCAGCAGGCCGCCAACGAACACCAGCGGGTGAAAAATCGTGCCAACGCTCGACAGAGAGGCAACAATTACGCAAACCACTCCCGCTCCGCCGCCACCCACTCACCGAGGAACCCCGCATGCCGACGCACACTGTTTCCGTCAACGGTACGACCTTGGCCGTTGAAACCTGTGGCAGCGGGCTGCCGCTGGTGCTGTTGCACGCCTTTCCGCTCGATCACCGAATGTGGCAACGGGTGCTTCCGCTGGCCGATCATCTGCGACTGATCATCCCCGACCAACGGGGATTTGGCGGAAGTGTCGGCGGCGATGACTCCACCGCCGAACCGGCCAGCATTGGCCAACTGGCCGAGGATGTCGTTGGCCTGCTCGATGCCTTGCATGTCAGCGAGCCGGCCGTGATCGCTGGGGTGTCGATGGGGGGCTATGTCGCCCAGCAGGTGGCTGCCCGCCATCCCGACCGCGTCCACAGCCTCATCCTTTGCGACACCAAGTTCGCCGCCGACACGTCCGAGGCCCGGGCGGGGCGTGCCGATCTTGCAGCCCGGGTTGGCCGCGTCGGTCAGCGAATTCTGGCCGAGGCAATGATCCCCAACCTGCTCGCGAAAGCACCCACGGTAGAGTCGCCATCAAAACGAAATGCCGTCGAACAACTGCTGCATGAGATGATCACCCGGCAGCCAGTGGCCACCATTCAGGCGGCCCTGGCGGCCCTGGGGCAGCGGCCTGACATGACCGCGGCGATGCAGCAGTGCGACCGGCCGGTCTTGCTGATCTGCGGGGCCGAAGACACCATCACTCCGCCAGCGGTGATGCAGGCGATGGAGGAACTGCTGCCCCAGGGCCGGCTGCTGGTGGTACCCGAGGCGGGGCACTTGGTTCCACTTGAGGCCCCAGAAATTTTCTGCGAGGCGGTGCTGGCCTTTCTCGGTCTCCCGGTCGCAGTTGAGGGCTAGCGGGCGTTCGGAGTCTGTCTGTCCCTGAAGGCCGTCGGTCATTTTGTGGCTGCGGCCTCGGCGGCCACAACGCTGGGTTGGCTGCTTCGACGTCCCACATTTTTTCCCGCAAGAGTCGCCGGGCTTCCGGGTCGTTTTTCAAGCTCTCTTTCATGGCGGCCTCGCGGCGTTCCCGCCAGGCATCCCGTTCAGCGTTGCGGTTGGGCACGACTGCTGTTGCCTGCCCGAGCCAGTAGCCGATGAGGATGGCGGCCAACACAGCCGCAGCCGGGGCCAGCCACTGCCAGAGGTCACGTCGCAGGGAAGCAAAGCGACTTCCTCCACGAACCGACCGGCGGCCAGTGCCGGTGTGGGCCTGCACCGCAACCATCTCAATGGTCGTTGCCAAGAGGTCCTCTGGGGGTTCGGCCTGGGGCAGGGTGTCGAGCACCTGCCAGAGTTCTCCCAGGTCGGCCGCCGGGGTGTCATGGTCCGAAGCCCTCGTCACTGTCAGGTGGTCGGCATGGTTGCTCACGGCTGTCCCTCTGGCTCGGTGAGGTAGGGGGTCAGCGCCTCCCGCAATTGCTCGCGGGCCCGGAACAGCAGCGACTTGACCGCTGGCACCGACAGCTTCATCGCGGCGGCAATCTCTTCGTACGAACAGTGTTCGAACTTGGCCAACAGAATGACCATTCGTTGCCGGTCATTGAGCGTGGCGATCGCCTGCTGCACAATCGCCTGCAGTTCGGCCCGATCAAGCTGGCGGGTCGGCAGCAGGCCACTGGCAGCGACAGCCAGTTGTTCCAAACCGACCATGCTGCCAGAGGCTGACGGGTTGGCAGTCACACCCCTTTCCTTCCGACGGTAGGCCCGCTGCCGCAGGTCGCTGGCAAGATTGTTGGCGATCGTGTGCACCCAGGTGGTGAACTTCGCCGTCGGTTCGTAACGGTCTCGGGCTCGAAAAACCCGCATGAAGACCTCCTGGGCGAGGTCTTCGGCCGTAGAGTGGTCGCCGGTCTGATGCAAAAACAGCGTTACCAATCGCGGCTGCCAGAGGCTGACAAGTTGGCCGAAGGCCTCGGCATCACCATCACGAACCCGCAGCATCAGTTCGGTTGAAGGATCGATGGCAGTAGACATGGCAACGACCGGAAGGCCAACAACCCCACGGTCCGGCCGGCGCCGGACACCGTCATCCATCATACCAACGCCCCGCAGGGCCGCAGGTTCCGCGGCAAGCCGGCGGCTTCCACTTTCGTCACCACCCGGCGGCAGGATGCCGCCAATCGGCACCAAGGAACGTCGGACACGAAGTCCGAGCTTTCCGCAAAGCCAGTCGCCGCCAATCCTGTTCGGCACACAAGTTGCCGAGCGATCGAATGATCACCAGACGACTCTCCGCCTTGCCGCAAGTTTTGATGGCGTGGCTTCACCCGTACCAGTGAGAAAAAGCCCTTGCTTCGAAGCCCGAAGCGCAAGCTGAGGGAAACCGCGTTTTTGGAACCCAGACGCGCATTCCCTCGGCTTGCGGCTCGGGCTTCCCAGAGTTCCGTTCCGCTCAGCGCATGACCAAAAGCCGCAAACCGGGGGCCACGCAACGCTGTCCCCGAGCTGTCGGCTTCCTCGTTCATCACCACCCGGCGGCAGGATGCCGCCAATCAGCACCAGCTGAATGGTGAAAACCTCGGCTTTTCTTCATTCAGCCCAAGGAAAGTCGGACACGAAGTCCGAGCTTTCCGTGAAGC
>RFVE01000302.1 GCA_009922585.1 Planctomycetia bacterium | reverse complement strand
TGGATGCACGAACCCCATACGCCGTTTCATGTGGTGCCAAAATATCGCTGGTGGTTCCGTGAGGCGGGCCTCAGTGAAGAAGACGAAATCTATGCAGCCACGCTGGCCCATGCCGATGAGCGAATCGGGCAGGTGCTTGCTGCAATTGATCGGCTGGAGCTGACGGAAAACACATTGGTCATCTTTAGTTCAGACAATGGGCCGGCCCGGGCGGCTCGGCCGACTGAGCTGAAGCTGATGTACGACACTGCGACAGGTGCAGGCTTTGGCATTGCGGCTTCAAAAGGTGTCACCGGCGGCCGGCGGGGTTACAAGGCGGCACTTTTTGAAGGGGGAATTGGCGTGCCATTTATCGCTCGCTGGCCGGGTAGGATTGCCGCAGGTGCGATTGACGACCAGACGCTGCTCTCGGCGGTCGATCTGCTGCCGACGTTCTGTGAACTGGCCGGGGTGTCGCTGCCAGAGGGCTACAAGCCCGACGGCATCAGCCAAACCAGAGCACTCTTTGGTCAGCCGTATCCGACTCGTGCGAAGCCGTTGTTCTGGAAGGCCGAAGCTCCCTGGCCCGCACCGAAGGATCGGCCGGATCACTGGGGAGCCTGGGCTGTGGTTGCTGACCGCTGGAAATTAATTGCCAGTCGTGACCTGCAGCACGTCGCCCTCTTCGACCTGGTTTCCGATCCGCTCGAGGCGAACGATCTGGTGGCCGACGAGTCGGCCGCTGTTGCCAGGCTTCGGGACCAACTCGTGGCTTGGCAGCAGACGCTGCCGGCCGCGCCGCAGGGCGCTGTCTTTTCTAACCTGCGAAAGTAGTCCGTCATCGTAACGGTGCCGTCACCGACGGCGGAGGGTAACGCTGGGCTGTTCACCAAAGCGGTACCGGTAGGCAGTTGAAAATGCCGCTGGCCACGGAAATCAGCATCGGAAGGCGACCTCGGCAATCCGGATGTCACCGCTCCCATCGAGGAGCATTTGTCTGGCAGCATCAAGCCGGCGATTCAAGATCCACTCGCTCGGCGTAGAGGCGAAATGCTGTTGAAATCCCAACAGAATCGCTCGGGCCATCAGGTCACGTTCTCGTTCGAGGGCGGCTGGAGAAAACTGGGCAGTGAGATTGTCTTCGATATCGTCACACAGTCTCTTGACCACGCCGCGAGTCGGGCTTGTGCCGTGAACCAGCACCGGCTCAAGAGTCGTCTCGGGCTCATCAGCCCGAAGTGTCGGTGGACAACGCCTTGCATGGCGATTGCCCGCCATTGCGGGCGAACGATAGTCCACTTGGGCAACACTCGAAAACGCCGGGGGGGTCGGGGTTGGCAATCGCTGCATCCTGAGCCCGGTAGGCTTTATCCACAGCCTGCTCACCCTTGAACAAGGCCACTCCGGAAGCGGAAATCCCGGGCGTTGTCAGGCCCTGCATGGCTACCAACCCTGCTGATCCCAAGCTGGGGTGGCGCCAGGAGGCAAAAACTCAACTTCGTTTTCGGTGCCTTGGTAGAAGGAAGTTCAGCGTACGGCCAAAGGACAGACACTGCAGCCGACCAGTGACTTTCCTTCGCTGCAGTGGATGCCGTCTCCCGCGAAGCTGTGGGCACGCCTCTCCCGTGGGATCAAGCACCTTCGCTGGTATGTCGCTTAGCTATTTCAACACTGGCAGTTCTACCTTGAACACGCTGCAGATGACCGGCGTGATTATCCAGTTGGGAGTCTTCTCTTAGAGCACCGCCGGAGTTCTGTTCATGGTGAGGCGGCAGCGGAAGGGCAGAGGGTGGCCAGCGTGCAGGTGTCGCAGCCGGGGTTGCGGGCGTGGCAGACGCGGCGGCCATGCAGGATCAGCGAGTGGTGCAGGAAGACCCAGTGTTCTTGAGGAAAGAGAGACTCGAGATCCTTTTCGACTTTGTTGGGGTCCTGGTGGCTGCTGAACTTCAGCCGGCGGGCAAGCCGGCCGACGTGGGTGTCGACCGCGATTGCCGGGCGGCCGAAGGCGTTGCTTGCCACTACGTTAGCTGTTTTGCGACCCACGCCCGGCAGGTCGAGGAGGTCGTCGTAGTCGTCGGGCACATCGCCACCGTGAAGTTTCACGATCTGCTTCGCCGCGGCCACGATGTTTTTGGCTTTGTTACGAAACAAGCCGATCGTCCTGATGAAAGGCTCGATCTGTTTCGCCGTGGCTTTGGCCAGTGCCGACGCGTCCGGGTAGGCGGCAAACAGAGCTGGTGTCGCGGCATTTACGCTCACGTCCGTGGCCTGTGCTGAAAGGATCGTGGCGACGAGCAGCTCAAACGGGGTTCTGAAGGCCAGTTCTGTGGCGGCGTCTGGGTAGCCCTGCGCGAGAGCGGCGAGCACCTGCTCGGCTCGGTGGCGTTTGTCAGCGACGCGTTCTCTGGGCATTGGGGTGATCGGGTGGGGAACACTCGAAAACGAACCCGGGTCTTCGTAGCCGGATCCCTGCCACCGTAGTGTGTGGGGTGATGTAGCTGATCGTCCAGCCCCTCGGGGTGGCAATTTTGTCCAACAGGCGTAGACGACCTTATGGCTGTTCGCCGGAATCGACGCGTGGAAAGGTGCCGCTGCGAGGCGGTCCTCAATTCCATTGTCAAGAAGATCGAGGAAACTGCAAAGGCATCAGGCACCGCCAGTGATGAGTAGCTGCCTCGTTTGGTGCCCAGGCGGTGCTCAGTTGGGGCGGCTGAGCACTGCTCGGCCAGCCTGGACAGCCGCCAGCACGACGCTTCCGACAACGAGGCCAAAGATGC
>RFVE01000301.1 GCA_009922585.1 Planctomycetia bacterium | reverse complement strand
TCACGGACCCACGCTACCGGCACATGCCAGGGTAGCTTGGGGTTGCTCGCCGCCATGTCGATCGAGAGCAGCACCCGGACGTTCTCGGGCTTGTAGCGTGGGTCGTACTGGTAGATCTCATCCTTCCAGCGGAACCGCTCGGGAAACATCGCTGCCAGCCGATGCCCGGGCTCATGATTGACGAAGCCGTGCTCTCCACCGGCGTTCCAGGGATGGCCGGCAAAATGCCCGCCAATCATCTCGACATAGGCATCCGAGCTTTTCAGGGTGTCGCTGGCCGCATGCATCCCGATAAAGGCATGCCCCGCCTCAATCCACTCAAGAAAAGCCCCGAGGTCAGGAATCGGTAGTTCGCCGGTGGTGCTGACGAACATCACACCATCAAACTGGGCGAGCGACTCAGCCCCAAAGGCGACGGCAAACTGCCGCTTGAGTTCCTCCTGCCAGGGCTGGTCAGCCGTCCGGAAATCCTGCTGGGCCTGCTTGTACTCTGCCTCGATCGCCGCCCATTGCTCATCGCTGGTGTCCCGTCCCCGCCGGGGTCGCCGCGGCTGGGCCGGCCGGTTTGGGGGCATCCGCAGGAAATCGACATGGAACAGTCCGGATTCACGGCCGAGTTGTTCAAGCACCGGCTCGGCGGTATTGATCGAACCGTGGCGATAGCCGGTCGTGACCGTTACTGCCAGAATCCGCGCCGGCGGCTCAGCGCCGCGGGCAGCAGCAGGCAGTTGCAAACAGGCAAGCAGAACGAGACAGAAACAGCGACACGTTTTCATTGAGGTTCTCCGCTGGGATTGTGGATGCACCAGAGCGAGTCGTGGGTCCGGAGAAAGATCTCCCCGTCGACGCAGACCGGGGTGGCCACCGTCATCTCGTCAACCATGCCCTCACCAACGACCGTGAAAGCCTGCTCGGCGGCATCAGTCGGCCAGGCCAACAGCCAGGAATGGCCATCCTCGCGGGTAAGCATCACACGGCCGTCAACAATCACCGGAGATGCACTGTAGGCATTGCGGTTCTTGGGAAGCTGCCCCTCCCAGAGAGTCTTCCCTGTCGCGATGTCGAGACAGGAAACCTCTCCCTTGTCACCAGCGATGACCATGCGACCATCCCTCACCGCCGGTGTCGGCACATCGGCGCCAAGCGGTTCTCGCATCCAGGCAACGTGGCTGGCGGTCACATCGCCGCTGCCACCCCGCCGGATGGCCGTCACGCTCTTGCCACGAGCATACGGGGCGATCACATACTCGCCGGCCACCACCGGGGGCTGCCTCCTCCGGGGCATCAAGCATCCGGTCATGCTTCCAGAGCAGCTCGCCGCTCAGCCTGTCGAAGGCGGCCAGATAGCTGGGACCGGTCTGCATGACCGCAACCACAACAGCCTTGGCGGTCAGCACCGGTGAGGTGCCCAGGTCCCACCAAAGGGTGTCCTCACCAAAGCGATCCTGGAGGTTTGTCTTCCAAACGACATCCCCGGTTGCCAACGACAGGCAGGCCAGTTCACCGCTTTTAAAATAGACCCAGACATGCTCGCCATCGGTCACTGGCGAGGAGTTACAACCAGTCGCCTTCTTGTGCTTGCCAGGCCGCACATCGCCGAGCCGCTGCCGCCACAACTCCTTGCCGGCGCGATCGAAACAGATGGCCCCATCGTGGCCATCGATGCCGCAGGTGAGCACCAGCCGCTCTCCCCAGACCACCGGCGTACTCGCCCCCAGACCCGGCAGGGTCACCTTCCAGCGGACATTTTCGGTCGGGCTCCACGAGGTGGCATAGCCACTGCCCCCGGCAACGCCGTCGAGCAGCGGGCCACGCCAGTTCGGCCAGGAGGACGATTTCGCCGAGACACGGCGGGCCGCCGCCGGCAAGACCTTCAGCCGCCGAGGTTTTTCGCGTAACTGAAAGGGCGAGATGGCATGGGCCCGCCCCGACACCGCGGCAGCCTGATCAGCTGCTGCAGCCGGGGCTCGAGGCTTCCACCAGTGGTCGAGATCGGCGCGTAATGCTTTCACAACATCAGGGTGGGCCGCTGAGAGATTTTCCTTCTCATCAGGATCGACTGCCACATTGAAGAGCTCAGTCTCACCGGCTTCAAACCGCTCCTGCGACACCGAATCGATCCGCCGGGCCTCGTAGGGAGGGACCATGTGGCGGCCCGGTAACCCGTGGGTCACCGGTTCAATGAGCTTCCAGGTCTCCCCCGACGGCACGTCCTTGACCGTCCACCGCCAGAGCAGATTCCGGCCTGGCTCATCGAGATCAGCAAGGGTGTGCTGATAGCAGGCCCCGAACAGCTGCTTGCGGGCGGCAACCGCTTTCGCATCAAGCAGATCGACGCCCGGCAGTCCCTCAGGAGCCGGCACCTTGCAGCTTGCCAGAATCGTTGGCAGCAGGTCGAGGGAACTGGCCAGCGCCTTGCTGCGGCCGGAAGGAATCCGGCCAGGCTGCCGCAGCATGATGGGGGTTCGAAGGCCACCGTCATATGGGGAAAGTTTTGACTTGCCGGCAAAGCTGCCCCGCTGGGTATCAGTGATCCAGCCATTGTCACAGACGTAGACAACCAGCGTGTTCTCTGACAGGTCGTTGTCATCGAGATAGCCAACCAGTTCACCGACAGTCTGGTCGAACCGCTCGACGTTGCCCCAGTAGCGGGCCACATGAACGCTGTCGGTCTTGGTCTGATAGTGAGAGACTAATTCCTTGCCAGGATCATGGGGATCGTGCGGCAGCATCGGGGCATACCAGACGAAGAAGGGCTG